>NZ_JAUBTO010000075.1:0-38025 GCF_036702495.1 Microcoleus sp. C2D2
AAGGTTTCATCCTATTTTACCTTTTTTTGTCTACCCCCTTGACAATTTGCACTTTTTCTTAACTTGTCACAAATGGTGCCGGCCTCAAAAATAATAGCTTTTGAGATGTTATGGTTTAGCCAGGTTTGGTACCTTCTTTCGCGTCCCGATAACCGTTTCAAAATCTGTCTAGCCCTACGGCGAGTAGACCTTGTGCCTTGGGATGCTTTCTTTTGCAAAGAAGCCCGAACCCGACTGTATTTATCTCTAGTTTTTTGAATTTCCTTACCCGACCAGGATTTACCTGTGCTGGTAACTGCAATATCTCTGGGTCCAAGATCGACACCGATGACGTTAGTTGCCTTAATAGTTTTCGGAGATTCTAACTTTAGCTGAATGTGGACATACCAACAACCGTCTTTGTGTAAACAAACTTGGACCGAAGTAGGGTTTTGTCCACCTAACTTGCCGCGATGGTAATTGCTAGCTCTTAGAGGAACGGTTAACCGTTTACCTGTTGTAGAAATGCTAACCGTCCAATTTGACTCAACGAAACGAAAAGTCCTAGCATCACAATCAAAGCTAGTGGGCTTAAAGCTCTTGACCTTTTTCCCTTTCTGTTTTGCCGTTAGGCGATTGGCTCGCCACGAGGGCACAAGCTCTAACAACGTGGTTAGCCGTTAACCCAAACTGGTCTTTTACATTTTTGTAGCAGACGGCTTGGATTGAGTTTCTGTTGGTTAGGTTAGGATTAATATTTTGATTAATCCAATTACAAGCTGATGCGAAAGCACTAGCCGTATCGAACAACAATTGCTGCTTTTCGGTACTAACTTGAAGCTTGACAACTAGCGTCAGAACTTGGTTCATCCTTAACAAAAACTCACTAACATGATTATAGCTTAATTTTTAAGGTTGCGCTACCGCGCGTTTATTGTTTGTCGCAATTCCTCTCGCCGCTAAACTTCGTTATAGCGGGAGCCTCCTTGCGACATTAAGGTGAAATCTGAGAATTGGCGGGTATAAATCGCTCGTTCACTTTCGGGACCTTCCTCCAACAGTGCCAGCCGTCTCTTGAACGAGCCTTCAGACATTGCTGGCGCTTTTTTCGCGTTAAGGTTCTTTCTGCCGACGTATCCCAGTAGTTCCTTAAGCTGAGTGCGAGTCCAATAATTGCGCTTTCCATTTGGCGGCTCTTACTGTGCCGGGTAAAGTCTACGGCATCTCTGTTCGTATCTCACGATCTATTTGGAGTTGTTGATTTTTTGCACTTAAATTGGATCGCGAAACTTGAAAAAAAAATTACCTTTCGTGCCGTGGGCTTCCTTTTTCGGTTCCTGGCTCAGGTTTTTTAGCTTTGGGGTAAGTTTTCGTTGCGTCCCATTCGCCATATTCCCGCGCTCGTGAGAAAACTTTGCGAGCTGCTTATTCAGGTGTCTTGCCGAAACCTTTCACAATGCAGTTGTGGTTGAACGAACGTTCAACGACAACTAGATGCTGTTGCTGTAACATAATTCTGTCTCCTGTGCCGTCCGTCGGCTGTAGGTGAAAGTCTGGTAAACGTGTTGACGCACGTTTACCAGGCGTTTTGCAACTGTAACACTAAATTAGTGTTGCGTCAAGAAAAACTTAGAGAATTTCTAAGTTTTTCTATTATCCTGATTCCAGTAGTCAAGGATTTTATGGGAAAAAGTAGGGATAGTCGCGATCGGATAAGTATTACATTCGACATTGGGCAGTTGCGGGAGCGATTAAAAGCTCAGGCGATCGAACCGAGTCAGTCATTGGCATCGATCGTGCGGATGGCGCTGATCGAATGGCTGGAGCAGCGGGAAGCCAGCCAAGATAAAGAATCTGAAAATTCTCAAGATTCTCAGGATTCTTAAAAAAGCGATTAAATTGATATATCAGTTATTGAGAATGCTAAAAAGCTATACATAGTATGTATTACAGGCAAAATATATGAACAGTGGCATTGTAGGGGTCAGCGGTTCGAGCCCGCTATTCTCCATAAACAAGATTAGGGAAACGGCACTGCTGTGTCCTTACTCGTAGGGAAACGGCACTGCCGCGTCCTCATCGCCGTGTCCTTACTCGTAGGGAAACGGCATGGGCGTGTCCTTAATTTCCGCGACTTGTAACTAAACAGCATTGCCGTGTCCTTAAATTCGATCGCCCTACACACCGCGAAAACCAATTTTCCCGTAAAATCAAAAGAGTCTACCTGCAACCAAAGCGCTACCTGTGGCAAAGTCAACTGAACCCAGCAATCCAGAGAGGTCGAGCCAACTTGTCCGCACGCCTCTGTACGACCTATCATTAGAACTCAAAGCCCGAATGGTGCCCTTTTCCGGGTGGGAGATGGCGGTGCAGTACGCAGGCATCAGCAGCGAACACCAAGCAGTACGCCAGCAAGCAGGAATGTTCGACATTTCCCACATGGGAAAATTTGGTTTGAGAGGGAAACAATTAATAGAAAAATTTCAACCCCTAGTACCCTCAGACTTGAGCCGCTTGCAACCCGGTCAAGCTCAATATACAGTCTTGCTAAATGCCAAAGGCTGCATCTTAGACGACATTATTTTCTACTGCCAAGAACCCGACGCTATCACTAGCGAAGAACGTGCAGTAATTATTGTCAATGCCGCCACTCGCATCCCAGACAAAGCATGGCTCACTACTCACTTAGAATTGAGCGGACTCTGTTTTACCGACATCTCCGAAGATAAAGTCCTAATCGCAATTCAAGGACCGGAATCTCTCAAATATCTCCAGCCTTTCGTAGAAGACAACCTCGCACCAATTAAGGCATTCGGTCACTTAGAAACAACTCTGTTGGGACAGCCGAGTTTTATCGCCAGAACAGGTTACACCGGCGAAGATGGGTTTGAAATCATGGTGGATGCCGAAGTAGGAAAAGAACTGTGGCGAAAATTGTTAGATGCTGGCGTTGTACCCTGCGGTTTGGGCGCCAGAGATACCTTGCGTTTAGAAGCAGCAATGGCTCTTTACGGTCAAGATATCGACGACAATATCACGCCTTTAGAGGCTGGATTGGGTTGGGTAGTTCACCTCGACACCAAAGGCGATTTTATTGGTCGCGAGGTTTTGGAACAGCAGAAAGCGAGTGGAGTATCAAAGCGGTTGGTAGGGTTAGAAATGCAGGGGCGGCACATTGCGCGCCACGGCTATCCGGTAATATTTGAAGGCGAAACAGTAGGAGAAGTTACTAGCGGTACATTATCGCCTACATTGAATCGGCCAGTAGCCCTGGCATTTGTTCCGGCAAAATTAGCAAAAATCGGTCAGCAATTAGAAATCGAGATTCGCGGGAAAAACTATCCGGCTAGTGTGGTGAAAAAACCATTTTATCGATCGCCAAACCGACCTAGTTAAATTAAGTAGGTGAGCATTAATTCAGGGGCGTTGCTCTGAGCAACGGGTCACAAGAAAGTTTAAGTGTATTTGTTGTGTAACGGGCTTCTAGCCCGTTGCTAATAATTGTGGTGAAGAAGACTCATGTACTAGCTTAGCAAATTTTCGCAAAGTTGCAGCATAGCGATCGCCCGCCACATCCATCAAATCATTATGACCAAGAATTTCTTGATGGTACCCGCCACGTGATTTATCCGTGGAATCAATCCAAAATCGAAAATCGAAAATCCTCAAGCCCCCGCATTTATCCGTGGGGTCAATCTAAAATCTAAAATCTAAAATCTAAAATCGATTGACCGGCCCCATCAACCCAAAAATTTAATTTCGGCTGCTTCGCCGCTGCAAACAACTGCTCTCCATGCCAAAAATGCACCACCTCATCAGCCTTACCATGAATCACCAAAACAGGCGATCGAACTTTGCAAATCTTATCAAGATTCACAAACTTGTCAAATGGTAAAAGCGGAATCCGCGTCAACACCCGAAAAGCCGAAACAAAGGAACTTTCAACAACCAAACCGCCGACTTTTTGGCGCGACGCCAAATCAATTGCCGGCCCACCGCCCACAGAACGCCCATAAAGAATAATGTGCTTTGCGGGTACTCCCAACTGTTGGGTTAAATAATTGTAAGCAGCATCAATATCACGATAAGTATTATACTCAGAAGGATTTCCCTGGCTCGTGCCGTAACCTTGATAATCATAGGCAAACACAGCAAACCCCCTATCTCGAATCTCTCTGAGCACCCACAAAATCCCGTCCAAGTTTTCTGCATTCGCGTGACTGTAAAGTATGGTATATTTAGCTTGCGGGTTAGGAAAATGAACGGCAGAAATTTTCACGCCATTAGCTGAGCCAAGTTTGATAACTTCCCTGCTATCACTCTGGCTAGAGGGGGGATGTTGGAAAATTAGCCGTTCTGAAAAAAAGAAACCGTAAAAACACAGAAATGCGTAAATAAAAATTATAGATCGCATAAGTCGTTTGACCGAAAATTCTCCGAAAAGCAAGCGTTTAATATTTTTTTTGTTCCAGTTAGCCATCAATAAATGCCCATAGTTGACTAAGATTTACTTGATACTTTGTTTATTGTGAGGAAAGACATGACAGAATACCCCGATGACTTGAAATACCTAGACAGCCACGAATACATCCGACTCGAAGGCGACCTAGCCACCATCGGCATCACTCGCTTTGCCGTGAATCAATTAGGTGAGATCGTATTTTTGGAATTGCCAGAAGTCGGTGAGACGCTGGTAAAGGGCGAACCTTTCGGTACAGTCGAGTCAGTGAAAGCCGTTGCAGACTTATACGCACCAGTTACCGGTACAGTCGTAGAACGCAATGGTGACATGGTAGAGTCTCCCGAAAATTTGGCCGACGACCCCTATGGCGATGGGTGGCTGCTGAAAGTGCGCGTTGACAATCCCAGCGAAGTCGATGACGCTTTATCGGCCGAGAAGTATCGCGAAATGGTGGAAGGCGAGTAGGGGAGGGGCAGTAGGGGAGAGTGGGGGAGGGGGAGAATGGGAAAAATCTTTCCTCTTCCTTCTTCCCTCAAACCTCGAACCTCGAATCTCGAACCTCAACATCAATCCGCTAAATCGGTTAAATCCTTTCAATCCCGTAAATTGCTGGTTGCCGAACTTTCTTCTTCCTTAGCAAAATGTTACAAACAAAGAAGAAAAGTCAATTCAGGAGAATCAGCCTTGGTACTCTACAGCCCTCAAATTGAACCCAACCAGCAGCAAAACCTTTCCCCCATCGATGGTTTTGCGGTCCGGCACATAGGCCCGACACCCAGCGAAATCCAGCAAATGCTCGATGTTTTGGGGATTTCTAGCCTTGATGAGTTGATTGAGAAAACGGTTCCTGCGGCGATTCGCATTTCTGGACCCCTACTACTTCCCGAAGCGCAAAGCGAGTACAGCGCTTTGGCAGAATTGAAAGAAATTGCTGCAAAAAATCAGGTTTTTCGATCGTACATCGGCACTGGATATCACGACTGCATAACTCCCCCCGTCATCCAGCGGAATATCCTAGAAAATCCCGGCTGGTATACAGCTTACACTCCCTACCAAGCCGAAATTGCTCAAGGGCGATTGGAAGCTTTACTGAACTTCCAAACCATGATAATTGACCTCACGGGTTTGGAAATTGCCAACGCTTCCTTGCTGGATGAAGGGACTGCGGCGGCGGAAGCGATGGCGGTGAGTTACGGCGCCAGCAAAAAGGGGGCAAAAGCGTTTTTTGTTTCCCAAGATTGCCACCCTCAAACTGTGGAAGTGGTGCAAACTCGCGCTAAGCCGTTGGGAATTGAGGTAATTGTCGGCGACCATCAAAGCTTTGAGTTCGATCGTACAATCTTCGGCGCTCTCCTGCAATACCCCGCCACAGACGGCGCAATTTACGACTATACGGATTTTATTCGATCGGCACACGAAGTCGGCGCATTAGTCACAGTAGCCGCCGACATTTTGAGCCTTTGCTTGCTTACACCCCCCGGCGAATTCGGCGCGGATATAGCCGTAGGAACCACTCAGCGCTTCGGAGTGCCGATGGGATTCGGAGGGCCCCACGCCGCCTATTTCGCCACGCGAGAAGAGTTTAAACGGCAAGTTCCCGGGAGAATCGTCGGCGTTTCTCAAGATGCCAACGGCAAATCTGCTTTACGTTTGGCCTTGCAAACTCGCGAACAGCACATCCGCCGCGAAAAAGCAACCAGCAATATTTGTACTGCTCAAGTTTTGCTGGCAGTGATGGCGAGTATGTATGCTGTTTATCACGGCCCGTCTGGACTGAAAGACATTGCTGAGAAAGTAAGGAGTTTAACAGCACTTTTAGCATCCGGTTTAAGAAGTTTCGGATACAAAATTGGTTCTCAACCTTTCTTCGATACTTTGCGGGTAGAATTAGGAGACAAACCGCTGTCCGAACTTCTAGAAGCTGCTAAAGTTCGCCAAATTAATCTCCGAGTTTTTGATGATTCGACAGTGGGAATCACTTTAGATGAAACTGTCACCGCTGAAGATGTGCAAGAGTTGTGGAAAATTTTTGCACAGGATAAGGATTATATCAGGGCCCACGGGCAGAATGCTCTCAACATTCCGCTGGATGCAGACGCATTGAGTTCCTATTTGACCTTACCAGATTTTTGCGATCGCACCAGCAGCTATCTCGCCCATCCAGTTTTCAACAGCTACCATTCAGAAACTGAACTTTTGCGCTATTTGCACCGTTTAGAAGCCAAGGACTTATCCCTAAATACATCGATGATTCCCTTGGGTTCTTGCACAATGAAATTGAATGCAACAGCAGAGATGATGCCGGTGACTTGGGCGGAATTTGGCAAGATACATCCTTTTGCACCCCCCGATCAAACTCGCGGCTATCAAAAGATGTTCGTGCAACTAGAACAGTGGCTGGCAGAAATCACAGGTTTTGCGGGAATTTCTTTGCAACCAAACGCCGGTTCCCAAGGCGAATACGCGGGCTTGTTAGTTATTCGCCAATACCACGAACACCGAGGCGAATCTCACCGAAATATCTGTTTGATTCCCCAGTCAGCCCACGGTACAAATCCGGCTAGCGCAGTGATGGCGGGGATGAAAGTAGTTGCTGTCGAGTGCGATTCCCAGGGCAATATTGATGTCGCAGATTTACATAAAAAAGCCGAGACACACAAAAAAGAACTGGCGGCTTTGATGGTGACATATCCATCTACGCACGGCGTTTTTGAGCAAGAAATTAAAGAGATTTGCGAGATTGTCCACAACTGTGGCGGACAAGTTTATATGGACGGCGCAAATATGAATGCTCAAGTGGGTTTGTGCCGGCCCGGTGATTTTGGTGCTGATGTTTGTCACTTGAATTTGCACAAAACTTTCTGTATTCCCCACGGCGGCGGCGGGCCGGGAATGGGACCGATTGGGGTAATGTCTCATTTGGTAGAATTTTTGCCCAGTAACTCTCTTCTTAACAGTCAACAGTTAAGTCTTAACAGTCAACAGTCAACAGTTAACAGTCACCAAAAATCAGTTGGTGCTGTTTCCGCAGCGCCTTGGGGAAGTGCTAGCATTTTGACTATTTCTTGGATGTACATTCGGATGATGGGAGGAGTGGGTTTAACTGAGGCGACAAAAGTAGCAATTCTTAATGCTAATTACATGGCGCATCGGTTAGCATCTTATTATCCGGTTTTGTACAAAGGGAAAGCTGGTTTAGTGGCGCACGAGTGTATTCTGGATTTGCGATCGCTCAAAAAATCTGCGGCTATTGAAGTCGAAGATATCGCTAAACGGTTGATGGATTACGGCTATCACGCGCCGACGGTTTCTTGGCCGGTTGCTGGTACGGTAATGGTGGAACCGACGGAAAGCGAATCAAAGCAGGAATTAGACCGTTTTTGCGATGCGATGATTGCGATTCGAGGCGAAATTGCGGAGATTGAAAAAGGTAATGTTGATGCGGAAAATAACGTCTTGAAAAATGCGCCGCACACCGCAGAATCTCTGATGGTTGATGAGTGGGATCGTCCTTATACTCGCGCGCAAGCGGCTTATCCGGCATCTTGGACTCGCGAACATAAGTTTTGGCCGGCGGTGGGCCGGATAGATAATGCGTTTGGCGATCGCAATTTTGTCTGTTCTTGTTTGCCAATGGAGGCTTACACTTAAGACTGAAATTTATGCTAAATCTCCTTTGGCTCTGAGTTTAGAGCCCCTTGGCATCCCCCACATCTCCGTCTAGAGAGATAAAGTTTGCATAAAGATAGGTAATTTAGGAGATTTTTTCTCCTAAATACCTGTTTGAGGCTACCATAATGGGTGAAAATAGTGTAATCTCATGCCTCCTAATTGGTAAAAATAATGTTAATTCAACTTACTATACAAAATTTCTTATCCTTCAGGGATGAAGTCACTTTTAGTATGGTGGGAGTTAATAGCGACCAACAACATATAGATCACCTTGCTGAAGATGCAGCAGCAAAAGGGCGATCGATATTGCCAATTGGAGCAATCTACGGAGCAAACGCAGCAGGTAAGTCAAATCTGATCGAGGCTATAAGTTTTGCCAAAAACTTAGTTTTACAGGGAACTCGCACCAGTCAAACTATCCCTGTTTCTCCATTCAAACTGGGTGATTATAGTAAGCAGCCTAGCAAGTTTGAGTTTATTTTTACGCACCAAGGCGATCAATACTCCTACGGGTTTACATTAAATAGAGAGCAAATTTTTGAAGAATGGCTTTATGGAATCCCTGAGGGCAAGAAGCAGGAAGTGATGTACTTTGAGCGGGTCACGTCATCAAAAAAAGAAACTACAGTAGAATATGGTTTAAAACTTAAAGGTCGAAGTAAGAAACATCAACTGTTTCTCGATTTTATTGCACAAGGAACTCGCCCCAATCAACTTTTTTTGACAGAATCTCTTGAGCGAAATGTTACTGCTTTACAACCTATTTTTGACTGGTTTCTAAAAGTATTAACTATTATTCCAGCAGAAGCAGATTACACACCCTTGGAAATTAGCATACTCAGTGATGAATCATTCACGGACTTTCTCAGTGAGTTTCTGAAGTTTGCAGGAATAGGAATTGATTCAATAGTGACAGAGAAAGTAGAGTTGGATTTTGAGCGACACTTGCCAACTATGCCTAAAGTTTTAAGAGATAATCTTATTCAAGAACTGAATAAAACAGAAAAAAATTCAATGGCAATGATTGAAAACTTAGAAGGTACAAGATTTCTACTCTTTAAGGACGATCGGAGTCAATTAATCTTGATTCAACTCAGAACTCGTCATCGCAGTGAAGACGGAGAATTTATTGACTTTTCAATAGAAGAGGAATCAGAAGGAACTCAACGCCTCATTAATTTGATTCCGGCTCTTTTTATTTTAAAACAAGAAGAAGAAAAAGTCATTTTTCTGGATGAACTTGATAGACGTTTGCATCCTCTGCTTTCTCGGAATTTTGTACAAGTAGCAATCAATTGTAGAGACAAAAAAAATCAACTCATTTTTACAACCCACGATACCAATTTGCTAGACTTAGATTTACTCCGACGTGATGAAATTTGGTTTGTTGAAAAGAGCGAACAAGGTGTGTCTAATCTTTACTCTTTAGCGGAATTCAAAATGAGACCCGATCTGAAAATTGAGAAAGGTTATTTGAATGGACGTTTTGGAGCTATTCCCTTCTTTGGAAATCCACAAAATTTAGGCTGGCTTAATTGTGAAACCGATCTATCCGTGATAACTAACTAATAGCAATGGGAAAAATTAAGCGAACAAAATTATTAGATCGCGAACACGATCGGAGAGATGCAAAACTATTTATAGTTGCTACGGAAGGTAAGGAAACTGAAAAGCAATATTTTGGGATGTTTAAGAGCACCAGAATCAAAGTGGAGATATTAGCAACTACAGAAGATGGTAAGTCTTCACCTGAATATGTTTTAGAACGTTTAGATAAATTCAAAGAACGATACGATCTAAGTAAGGATGATATGCTTTGGCTGGTTTCTGATGTGGATCGTTGGGGTGACAAAAAATTGAGTTATGTCTGCAGTCAAGCTAGGCAAAGAGGTTATAATTTAGCTATTAGCAATCCTTGTTTTGAAGTATGGTTAACTTTACACTTTGAAGATATTAATACTCAGGATAGGACTTGCGATAATTTTAAGGCAAGACTACGAATAATTTTAGGAAGTTACAATGGTAGCAATCTGGATATCTCGGCTTACCAGCCAAATACTAAAGATGCAGTAAATCGATCGAAAAATCTACATCCAAGTTCTCAGCACAATTGGCCACCAACACTAGGAACCCATGTCTATAGACTTGTTGAGATTCTGCTGAAAAGCTTGGGTAGTGACTGCTGACTTCAACATTTTCTATAATGTGAATAAGAGATTAGGATAATTTAATTAACATTTTTCGATCGCAAAAGCAGTTTTCAGACTTTATCAAAATGAATGCACGATTTGTGTGGGGATCGCCCGAAAATAAGCCGCGTTGGATTATCCTATTATTTTTAGGTGTTTTGGCTGCTTTGGGGGTGGTATAGCAATCCTTGCAGGAGTCGTAAATTTTTTACCCCACCCCAACCCTCCCCTTATCAAGGGGAGGGAGTAAGAAATTCAGAAATGATTTAGGATTGCTATAGCAGCAGCAGCTTACCTCAAAACGCCGATCGCCCAAACAGCCAATCCCACCTTATCTGTAGACGTTACAGCCGATCGACATCGGATGAATCATTATGCACTAGAACCCGCCCTCGCCAAAAAGTTGCGAATTCGGCTAGAACGCTGGGGGGCTAATCACACCAGCCGCTACAACTGGTTAGTCGATTCTTCCAACAGCGGGGATGACTTCTTTTTGGTGGCAGGCGGCGAAAGTGTGTGTAGGATTGGTTTCCACCACCTAGTAGAAAAGGGGTTTTAAACTATTAAGCATCGACCATCCAAGCAATACACTGTTGCATTTGCGCGCGCATTGTTTCTCGATCGGCATAATACCTGCGGCCGTGTCCCGGCAACACCCATTCAAAGTCATAATTAGCCAAATTCTGCATAGATTTGATTTGTTCTGGCCAAGAATACCAACAGACTTCGGGAAAGCCAACTAGCTGCTGCAAACTTTCCGACCAAGCAAGATGATCGCCGCTGAACAAAAACTTGTTATTGTAAAGCAAAACTGTGTGACCTTTCGTGTGGCCGGGAACAGGTATAATCAACAAGTCATCTGCTATTTGATGCGGTTCGCTGCGCGACAATTGAATTTCTACACTGCGAGTACCAGCGTTAATTTCGTCAGCATGGAGAATGCGATCGCACCCAAAATGGTCGTGGTATTGTTGATGATCTGCCACATCGTCGCGGTGAGTCAAGTACATATAGCGAATGCCGCCCATTGCTTCTATGTTTTTGACTAGCGGCGGCACAAAACGGGGAGAATCAACTAAAATATTGCCATCGGGACGGACAATTAAATAGCTGGCCGCGGCGTAGGATTTCTCTGAGTGGTAGCCGCAGTGATAGACATTTTCTGCTACGAGTGCGGGCAAACTTTGCTGAACTTCTTTGATGTTTTTCGGTTTTTCAACAGTGCCGATCGAACTTGTGGGACAAGACAAAAGAGCCGCCAGCGCTCGCCTTTCTTCCATCTCGTTAGTTGGCTGGTGGTAAACAGCAGACTGTTCTCCCTCTTGAGTAAATACTTCAGGTGCCATCCACCGACAAGTATCGCAGTCAATGCAGGTAGTGTCTACATAAAAGTTACCGCTGATATTTTCAGTACGCCTCCGATGAATGTTAGCCATTTTTCTACCTCTTAATAACCCATATAAATTATGGTAACTTACTATAATTACTACGACATCCCGCCGGGGGCTTAAACCCCGTCTCACAGCACAAGTCGGTTAAAACTCATATGTTGCACAATTCTCAATAATCCTTTTATGAACAGGCAAGATGCCTGTTCCACAAAAGATAAATTTTCTTGTGGAACAGGCATCTTGCCTGTTGCTGACAATGGTGCAAGATCTCAGTTAAAATCGATTAATAGTTACTCGCTATTTATTGACAGTAGCTGAGTATTAGTCCTATGCAAGAGGACTGATACTTTGAGGCAGGGATTTAAACCCCTGCCGGACTCTTGCTTCTGCGTGCAAGATATAAGTTTCAATCAACAATTCTACTACCGGTTCTGGGCCGCTGGAAAAGCACCCGCTTTCACCGCCACAGTAACAGGTTGTCCGCCGCGGCTCAACTCAAGCTGCAGATCGCTGCCCACTGTACTTTTCTCGACAATTTGCTGTACGCTGCCAGCATCGCTGACTTCTGCACCGTTGATTTTCTTGATCACATCGGCAACGCGAACTCCAGCTTGTGCCGCCGGAGAACCTTTGGCAATTCCCAAAACTAACACGCCTTTATCTTCAGTCAGCCTCAATTTGGGGTTGGGATTTTTATTGAATTCTGCCTTAACTTCGGGAGTAATGCTCAACATCCGAACGCCGAGATAAGGATGTTCGGCTTTTCCTGTTGTTACTAATTGGTCGGCAATTTGTTGTGCTCGATCGATCGGAATAGCAAAACCCAATCCTTGAGCGCCTTGAATAATCGCCGTATTCATGCCGATAACTTGACCGCGCTGGTTCAGCAGCGGGCCGCCAGAATTGCCAGGATTGATCGCAGCGTCGGTTTGAATAAAGCTGACGCGCTTGTCGGGAACGCCGACATCGGCGCTAGAACGGCCTGTAGCGCTAATAATGCCCACAGTTACAGTATTGTCCAAACCGAGGGGATTGCCGATCGCGATCGCCCATTCTCCCGGCTGTAACTCTTCAGATTTGCCCAAACTTACCACAGGCAAATTGTTAGCTTCTACTTTAATAACAGCCACATCAGTAACTGTATCTACGCCTAAAACTTTGCCGACAAATTCGCGACCATCCTTCAGTTTTACCGTCACCGTATCCGCGCCATCTACAACGTGAGCGTTAGTCAAAATGCGGCCGTCGGAACCAAAAACAAAACCCGAACCAGAACCCCGTTCTACCCTATTTCCCGGCTCAATCGGCAATTCCGAACCGAAGAAGCGCCGGAATTGATCGGGTATCTCATCTGGAATTTGGTTCGTCACCGTGCGAGACGAATTGATCCGCACCACTGCAGGGCCGACTTCCTGCACAACTTTAGTGACAAAATTAGAGTCTTGAGACGGCAGTAGATTTGCAGGCAATGCTGAGATTGGCGCTGCACTTGCCGGTTCAGCTTTGATGGCGTTAGAACTTCCAGGAACTTGAGAAGTTAGGGCGTTGCACCCAACAGTTGCGGTCGAGCCGAGCAAAACAAGGGATAAAAAAGCCAGTTTTTTCGGCAACGAAAAATGGCGAGAACGCACAGTTGCAGCAGGCATATTTTTGGTTGACATAGTATTGATTTGGTGGGAGTTAGAGCGAGAGTTATAATTAGGGTTTTGCATTTTTAGCACCTACTGTAATTAAGTTAGAACTAAAGGGTCTTTAATTTTAATTCAAGCATTATGAGAGCTGCTTGACTGGTGGGGTTTACCCTACAAGGTGGGGTAGAAACCCGACACTCTCCGGCCAATTGTGGATTCCAGCTTTTGAGTGCGATCGACCTCAGGCAGCACTGGCAAATTGCCTCACACTTCAATAATCAAGACTACGGCCGCAGACTAGGAGATTCCGCATTGCCATGAAATCTTCACAGGATTGATATCCGAACTCTACAACAGTCCTTGACTCACGAAGTCAAAATCTTCGTTGTGAGCTCACGACATTAAAGTAGAAACCGGGTTTTTGACCGAAAGCATCCAGGATACAAGCCCCCGGATTCATTCCGAAAGCAGACTCAGGACCGGTGAAATAAAAAACCTGTATCCGATGAAACTTGCCCCCCGAATTTATCCGTGGGGTCAAGGCTTCAATTCTTTAATCTAAAATCTCAAATCTAAAATCGATTGACCCTGCCTGCATCCAGGACAGCAGCTAAAGCACCCGGAAAGCCTAAACCTAAAGTCGAAGTAAAAAACCTGTAAAGCCTCAAGCTAAAGTATTAACTAAGCCTCAGTCAAAATAGTCGGCAAAAACTCCGTTAAAATTTGACATTTTAACGGAGTTGGCAATTTTATTGCTCCGCAGGTTCAATGGAACTAACCGAATCAATTTCCTGGGAATTGTTGCTCAAAGTTTCCAAAGTATCAACAGTATTCTTAATAAAACCTGCCATCGGCACAGCAACTATCAAACCAGCTACTCCCGCCACCTTAGCCCCCACCAGCAGCGATACTAAAATCCACACGGGATTGAGACCGATAAAACCGCCTAATAACCGAGGAGCAACCCCGCTTTCAATTACTTGCTCAATTACTGTAGCGACAGCTAAAACTGTCACGCCGAGCCAAAAGTTGTTTAATGTGATCAGCAAACTGACAATGCAAATACTGAAAGGTGCCCCGAAGGGAATCATGGTCATTACACCCACACCCAAACCGAACAGCAGCCCGAAGGGAACTCGCAAAATTAAAAAAGCAACAGTTATCGACAGTCCCATCAAACCCGCCAAAGTTGCTTGCCCGACGAAGTAGTTGTGGAAGCTTCGCGCCAGCAACCCTCGCAATTGAAGGTTCAGCTTGGAGGGAAACCACTTAAACAAGCCTTCCCACACGCGCTCGCCGTGCAAGAGCAAGTAGAATGTCACGACTATTGTGAGGAGGAAATTCAACAGACTGTCTGCAGCACCCAAGCCAAATTTGAGAATTTCGCCAGTCAGAGACTGCAATTGAGCTGAAAGTCTCTCGCTCAATTGGGTAGTCAAACCCCTGACATCAATGCGGAGATTGCGATTTTCCGCCCACTTGTGGAACGCTTCAATCTGTTCTGTGCCAGAAACTATCCAAGTCGGCAGTCGAGTGGCGAGTTCAGTGATTTGGTTTAGCAGAATCGGAGCCAGAGTCAGACCTAAAACCACTAATACCAGTAAAGTCAAAAACAATACCGACAAAACTGCTCGATCGCGCTTCAGCCCGTATCTGCGCAGAAAGCGCACTGGATAATCCAGCAAAAAAGACAGCACTGTAGCCACTACCAAAACTGTAATCAGGGCGCGAAAATATTCAAAGACTAGGAGGGCTAACCAGCAGTTGAGTACCGCTAGGGGAAATACCAGTCCGTAAGTCCACCACTGCGGAAGTTTAGGGAAACGTCTCATCTAAGTTAACCGAGTTAAAATTTGAGATGCAAGATGTGAGATTGACAATGCTATTCGCCTTTCTACGTTAACCATTTTATGTTGCATTTATTTATACCCGACTGCTTAAAATTCCCAGTTGCTCGACTAGCAGGGGAAATTGGGTTGCTGGCAGGCACTGCCTGCCACAACCATGTTATATCGTTTCCGCTGGTATGGATATATTACCTGCGAAATTAATTTTTTTTCGGTTGGCACGGCAGCGGTTTGCAGCTCGCGATTCAACCTTTTTCTCCGTGCCGTTCGAGAGCTAATTGAATTAAACGGTCTACTAATTCGGGGAAAGAAATGCCGTCCACTGCCCACATCTGCGGATACATACTGGTAGCTGTAAATCCGGGGAAAGTGTTTATTTCGTTAATCAAAACTTCTCCGGTTGATTCAATGTAGAAAAAGTCTACGCGCGCTAAACCTGCTGCGTCTACAGCCAAAAATGCTTGCACTGCCATTTCTTGGATTTGCGAGACGATCGCACCGCTGACTTTTGCCGGAATTGACCAGTCGGCTTGTCCCTCGGTATATTTAGTTTCGTAGTCGTAGAAATCGCTTTGAAAAGTAATTTCTCCCACCGTTGAAGCTTTAGGATTATCGTTGCCTAAAACTGCACATTCTAATTCTCTAGCAACCACACCCGCTTCGACAATTATCCGCCTGTCGTAGCTGGCGGCGCTATCGAGAGCTGCTTCTAACTCTGCGCGCGATCGAGCTTTAGAAATTCCCACCGACGAACCCAAATTCGCCGGTTTAACAAAGCAAGGATAGCCCAAAGCCGCTTCAATTTTGTCGCACAGTTTGGGGAAAACGCAAGGATTAGACCAGATTTCGGAACGGTTGACAGCGATGTATTTTACCTGCGGCAAACCAGCGTGAGCAAAAGCCATTTTCATCGCAATTTTATCCATTCCCAGCGCCGAACCTAAAACCCCCGACCCGACAAAAGGAAGTTGCATTAATTTCAGCAACCCTTGCACCGTACCGTCTTCGCCATTTGGCCCGTGCAAAACAGGGAACCAAACATCTACGGCATTAAAATTAGGAAACTGTCCAGACGCGGGAGAGTCATCTTGTCCTGGTTGTTCCTCTATTTCCAGAGGTTTTCCGGTGGCTAAGACTTGTTGAGGTAATGTCCCCGACAGCCAGCGACCGTTTTTTTGGATATAAAAGGGCAGAACTTCGTATTTAGAGGCATTTTCGTCAGCAGCGAGGGCGCGGGCGATCGCCCTCGCCGAACTAATTGAGACTTCGTGTTCGCCCGATCGCCCCCCGAACAATAGCCCGATCCGCATCTTTGTCATTTTTCAATACTCCTAGGACTTTTCGACAAATATACACGCAGTTAGCGCAGCTAACGCAGAGACGAACCGCTTTAAGACTATTATCTCCTCTGTTCCACTCGGACTCTGTGTCAAGAGCGCTCTCTGCGGTTAAAATCCCCCTCCCGCCTTTCAAAAGCCTCAATTCCCCCCCGGTCAATCGATTTTAGATTTTAGATTTTAGATTTTAGATTGACCCCACGGATAAATGCGGGGGCTTGAGGATTTTCGATTTTCGATTTTGGATTAATTCCACGGATAAATCACGTGGCGGGTACCATCAATAAATTATTGGTCATTTTCAGTTAAACCCTCGCCAGAATCCACAGCAAACAGCCACAGTTAGTCAAAAATTGCATCCCCCAAACAGCTTTAAATCCCATCATTTACCTCACCATTCGATTCCCGATTTCTTGCCATCACTTGAAACAGTTTATTTCCTTCATCGTCCTTCAGTGCAGTTAGATATTCCCGGAGTAAACAGAAACGCTCAATACTTCAGTCCTCCTTCGTTGTCGGAATAGTTGTTTGCAGCCAAATGCGAATGGGTTTATTCAGAGTTTGCGCCCATATTAAATTGCTTCTTTCCACAAATATAGTTGCGATTTGACTACAATTTCTATTTTGAGTTTTGATTTTGAGTTCGCCAACATTATTTGTAGGAATTAAACTCAAAACTCAAAACTATTACAGCATTTCTCCTGTCAAGCTAAAAGCGCGAATATCTGTAATTTTAACCCGCACCATTTTACCCGCCAATTCCGCAATATCGCCCTTAAAAAATGTGAGACGATTGCCGCGAGTGCGTCCCATCACCTGAGTTGAATCTTTGAGATTTTGGACTTCCACCAAAACCTCTTCAGTGCGTCCGAAATAGCGCTGCGATCGTTCCATCGCCGTTGTTGTCACTACATGATTGATTCGTTGCAGGCGATCGGCTTTCACCTCCTCACTCAACTGATTTTCCCACAAAGCCGCCGGTGTTCCCGGGCGAGGGGAGTAAGCAGCAGTATTCACCAAATCGAAACCAACATCTTCGATCAACTTCAAAGTCTTCTCAAACTGCGCTTCCGTCTCCCCGGGAAAACCCACAATCGCGTCTGCTGTAATCGAAGCATCCGGCATATAACAGCGAATTGTATCAATAATCCGGCGGTATTTCTCCTGAGTATAACCCCTAGACATCGCCTTCAAAATATCATTATCTCCAGACTGAAAAGGAATGTGAAAATGTTCGCAAACCTGCGGTAATTCCGCACAAGCCTTAATCAATCTTTCCGTAAAATAGCGCGGGTGGCTAGTAGCAAATCTGAGGCGATCGACACCAGGCACATCCTGCAAAAAATAAAGCAAATCCGTCAAAGTATGCTGGTTGCTGCCGCCCGGTTTTGTCCCCGGCAAATCGCGTCCGTAAGCATCAATATTTTGCCCCAACAAAGTCACCTCCTTGTAACCTTGACGGCCCAAATCCTCCATTTCAGCGCGAATCGCCTCCGGCATTCGCGACTGTTCAACCCCGCGAACATTCGGGACAACACAATAAGTGCAGCGTTCATTGCAGCCGTAAATTACATTCACCCAAGCAGTCACCTTGCTATCGCGGCGCGGCTTAGTAATATCCTCCATAATCTCAACAGCTTCTGTCGCCACCACTTGATTGCCCTCAAAAACTTGTTCCAGCAAATCTTCAAGTCGGTTAGCGTGTTGCGGGCCCATTACTAAGTCTAATTCCGGCACTCTGCGCAGCAGCGCTTCACCTTCCTGCTGCGCCACGCATCCAGCTACAATTAAAGTTAAACCAGGTTCTTGGCGCTTGCGATGAGCTTGCCTTCCCAGGTTAGAATAAACTCTTTGTTCGGCATTGTCGCGAATTGTGCAAGTATTGTAGAGAATCAAATTAGCTTCGTTCGGGTCTTCCGAGAACTCAAAGCCCATATTTTCCAGAATGCCGGCCATCCGTTCCGAGTCGGCTTTATTCATCTGGCATCCGAAAGTAGTGATGTGATAGCGGCGGGGTTTAACGGTCATGGCGAATTGCAGGCAATAAAAAATATAGGTTTTCAACCTTAACAATTTATTATAACACTTCTGTGTTAAACGAGATACGTCTGGTAATTGGGAATTTTAGTAATTGTAGGGTGCGCATGGCGCACCTTATTTTAGTAATTCTAGGGTGCACAATGCCCACCTTATCGCTACTGGAGATTTTAGTAATTCTAGGGTGCGCAATGCGCACCTTACCGCTACAAATAGTTTGAGATACCCGATAACTTCTGCGAAGTCTGGTAGCTGGGTATTTGGTTTTTTTAGTTATATAAAAACTGTAAAATTGTTTTGGCAATACCTTGTGCAGCCAAATAAGGAACCCCATTTCCAACAGTTTTAAACATATTAGTCAATGTCATCTCAGACGGCAATGCAAACTCTTTTGGCAGTGACTGAACAGCCAGTGTTTCTGCAACAGAAAGCCTGCGAACTTTGTAAGGGTGCAAGTGAACTTCGTTATTGCCATAACAAGCTGTCGGCGAATAACGCCACCGGTGCAATCGCTTGAAAGATTTTTTTGAATCATCTCCTTCATCAACGGAAGCAAATCGCTTAAGGCCAGCTTTGGGTTTGAAATAGTGTTTGGCATTGGGATGGTTGAGAACCTGATTTTTTTGGAACCAAAACTCAACCGTTAACTCTTGGGGAATGCCATCAGGACAAGGCAAGAAACCATTGTCGGCAAAGGCATTTGTTTCCGGCCAAGGATTAGAATACACTTCTGATTTGGAATATAATATCTGACTCTGCCAAGGAAATAAACTTTCGGGTAACATTTGGCTTTTTTTATCTAGGTAAATGCCCAGATTATTGACAAGATTTTTTCTAAAGCCAATCAAAATAATTCTGTCTCTATCTTGTGGGACACCATATTCTATCGCATTAATTAAACGTTCCACAAAAACGTATCCCGAATCAGCCAACTGATATTTGAGTTCGCCGTAAAAAGCTTTATGTTTTTTTGTTTTCCACAAACCTTTGACATTTTCAAACAAAAAAAAATCCGGCTGCTGCTGGCAAATCAATTCAATGTATGAAGCTGAAAGCTGGCCTTTATCTCCTTCCCCACCTCGGTTTTTGCCACCAATAGAAAAGTCAGGACAAGGTGGCCCCGCGATAAATCCCACAATATCGTGATGCTTGCGGGCATCCTGCATCAATTCCCGCAGGCGAAAAGCTGGTTCTCCCCCTACAAGTCGAGTTACATCTGCTTCCTCTCCTTCGCAATATCCGTATTCTGGTAGCGGCAAATTCAGGCACTGTCGAGAATAGCGGTATGCTTGCATGAAAGGTGGGAAAATTTCATTGACATACGCTACATTAAAGCCGATCGACTCAAAACCCAGATCGAGCAAGCCTGAACCAGAAAAAAATGAGAATATACAAGGAGGACGGTGCATTGAAGGATGCCAGCAATTTTGAGCTTAGCTTATTATAAATTATGTCGGGTGCCGAGGGAGCGGTGCACCTTACTATAAATTCTGTAGGGAATTGGGAATTGGGAATTGGGAATTGGGAATTGGGAATTGTTAGAATTGCCGGGGCGGGTTTATCAGATTATTGGTTTGAGGCGATTGTTGGTAAAAAACGCCCCTACAGGTATTATTACAACCATTGCCCGCCTCGGAAACGCCAGTAGGGAAAGAAAATCCGCATCAGTGTTTGCGACGCCAGATAAATAGCCAGCCAAACTAAACTGTAATGCAAAACAAAAGCTCCCAAGTCAAAATCTTGTGTCGGTATGCCGGGCAAACCGATAATTTTGATTAAAAATAACACAAAAAGCGCCTCCCAAATCCCAGCGAGCAATTGAAACGCGCCGGGCCAATCTCGATCCCAGCGGAACTGCTGGATCGAAATATATAAAGCATCCCAGCCGATGCCAAAAATCGCTACATACCCTAAAACCCAGAAAAAAATTGCTCCGGATTTGGAGGTCATTAAACCTATAAAAAAGGGCAGCGTTACTAAAACGCCTACGGTTGAAAATAGCAATAACCGAGTTTGCCAGCGGCCGAATAAGGTGGGAGTCATACGATTTTAGATTTTAGATTTTAGATTTTAGATTGAATGGGAAGGTTGTTCGATTTTAGATTTTAGATTTTAGATTTTAGATTGAAGGCGAAGTTCGTTCGATTTTAGATTTTAGATTGAAGGCGAAGTTCGTTCGTTTAAATCAGTTAAATCTCACATCTTGCACTATTGTCAAGAACAGGCAAGATGCCTGTTCCACAGAGAGTGAGTTTTATTGTGGGGTGGGCAGGAGAACCCGGCCCTAAAAAACCTATTGAACATGGTGCAATGTCTCCGTTAAATCTATTAAATCCCGTACATGGCTCGTTGCCGAACTTCGTCCTCCAAGTTAGTCGGGAGATTTATTTAAAATCCACTTCCACCACTGCACGAACGATCGCCAAACGCTCAATTTCCGGACACCCGGAGCTCGGTTGGCGGCCAGACTTTCAACCGAACGCAAGGCGGCGTATTGCAAGCCCAAAAAACTGTCTACGGGCGCGTAAGGCCCTCCCAAAGTAATCGCGCCGGCTGCGTATACCCGGCCTTCTCCGTTGCTAGCAGAAGTGTTGCGCAATTCGGGCACTTCAAAATCGTTGTTAACACTCAGCCGCCCCAAACTGTTGAGGGGAAGATTGTATTGAGCTACCAAATCGTTTAATAGGGGACTGGTTTTTACCTTAGCGTCCAAACCCGTAGCATCAATAATAAAATCAGCCTCTAACTTAATTTGCCCCTTGAGTTCCTTCTCCTGAATGTACGTCACCGTGCGGTTTTGACTGTCGCGCTCGACTCGCTCGACTTCCCCGAAGGTAATTTGATACCATCCTTGACTTAAACCTTCTTTGACAATCCGCCGCCAGTCCCGGCGCTTGGCTGTAGTAGTGCCGCCCCAGTCTGTGAGCAACTGCGGGCGAAATTCGGGGGCGGCTTGTTCCAAAAGTACGCGGAGTTCCCCGCCCCAGCAAGCTTTCGGCCAGTTGAAAGGTTGAAATTCGTAGTGATTTTCGACGCTGCGCTGAGCGAGTTTAAATTTGTTGCCTTGGGGTTTGGGCGATCGCATCAAATGCAATACTTGAATGTTGCGGTTCCGCTGCCGCGCTTCGTAAATCCGCTGCACCACGCGCGAAGCCACAATTCCCCGGCCTCTAATTAACACGCTGCCGCCGCTGGCCTCCAATTTTTCGTAAACGCCGTCGTGGCTTTCGTAAGCGTTGACAACCGACTCAAAATCCTGGGTTTTTTCGCGGTAAGCTTGCAAGTCGGGCAGAAATTGAATGGCGGGATAGCCGGTGGCTAAGTGTACGTATTTGGCGATTAAAAAAGCGTGGTCGCGGCGCGAGGCATTCGATCGAGAATAAGCGATCGCGTACCTGCCGTCATCTGTTTTGCGAATTCCCCGCACTCTACCGTAGCGAAACATCTGATTCCACCCAATTCTCTCGACTTCCCTGTCAATAGAATCAAACACATTCCCCGCGCGAGGCGTATAAGTTTCGGCAAAAGTCGGTTCAGCAAACACCTGCCACATCAACATCAGTGATACTCCCAAACGCCCTTTGAGCAATTCCTGCCAAGCTTCCCGCAAAGCATAGGGAGGCGACCCCCAAATGTTGTCTGGACAAGAGTCAGAATTCGATCGCAGGCGTTCCCGCAGCGGAATTTGAGAATTCAGGCACAGACGCAGGTAGCGGGCGTAAGGCTGGTTTTCCATGCCCAAAACCGCAATTCGATCGATTTTCACGCCGCAAATTCTCAGCAAATCCACCCAAATAAAGCTGCCCAAACCCCCGCCAACGGCAGCCCACTCAACTTCTGTCACAGGGAGTCCCATAGATTCGAGCGAGCGCATTTTCATTTTAGAAGCGTGCAAAAATGCGAGCGGCGGAAATTCTCCCCTACTACTTTTTTGAGGAACCTGCGACACCATTTGCGGCCCCAATGCAGGGTCTGGCCCATTGGTCTGCGGGTTAAAGAAAATGTGAGAATTGACAGACGGCGTTTCTGGGGAATTAACAGCAAAAGAAATGCCGATCGCGTAGGGTCCAACTTGCAGCATATCCCCGTTTGCCAGCACGCACCGGGTTTGGCGAACGCCGTTGACAAAAGTACCGTTGCGGCTACCCGTGTCAGTGAGTACGATACTTTCGCCTTCGGTGCCAATCACTGCGTGAAAGCGAGAAACTTGACTGCTGCTGAGCGCAATTCGAGAAACTCGTTCCCCGTTGATTGTGGCCGGCATAGCTTCAAAAATTCGTCCCAAAGCGATGGGTAAGTCGAGTATCGGGGATCGACAATCCCCCGTAGCTGTATCTGTCCAAGTCAGTCGCAGGCGCAAGGGTTGAGAATTCATGATTATTTTTTAAACATCAGCCGTCGGCTTTGAGCTTTCTGCAAAAAAGATTTTTGAATTTGAGAGTCTTTAGCGGATACCCTGATTTTCCCTTTTTCAAACTTTCAGGGAGACAGCATCACACTCGCCGCCGCCGCCAAAGAAGTACCGCACCACGGACACCCCGCATTCAACTGCGCGTAAGGCGAAATTCGGCTGCACTTGGGACACTGCAAACCATATTTTGAAGGCCCCGTAGCCCCAGAGTTACCCTGTGCGGCAGGTCCCAGCAAAACTGTCTGCGGCGCGGCTACCTGCACCTCTGTCACCTTCACCACCTCGATTTCCACTTCGCCTAAATGGATGCGGCTTCCCAATCTCAATTTTGCTTCGCCTCGGGGGAGAATTTTTCCGTCTACCAGCGGCGGATTGCTTTCGCGCAAATTCCGCACAGCATACTCGTGCAATTCCTGATTAAAAAATATTTCAACGTGTAGACCCGATACGCTGGGATGCGACAATACTATATCGCACTTCGCCGGATCGCGCCCGAGCCTGACGCTTCCGGGATTTTTGCTCGGCTGTCCGTTGTGAATTGTCTGAGTTTGACGCACCCCAGCTTCTGTCCATGCTAAAGTGAGCTGGTCTGTCATGATTGTATAGTTTGCTCAAAAATATAAAAAAATATTAGCTGATTTATTTTGAGGACGGACTTCCTCACCAAAAAACTTAATTAGAATTATTGACGCGGAGTCGATCTTGCGTTCGGAAAATATTATGTACAGCTAAACAAAAAAGCCCCGAAGTCGGGGCTTTTTGTGCTCCTATGGTCTTTTTTTGAGAGACTGACTCGCGCTGGCGAGCTTTTCTTTCCTGCAAAATTATTGACCCCAGTGCAGCTTGGTTAAAAATTTGCCGTTCCCGCTTCGCCAGCGATTGCTCAAAACTAATTGCTGTGGGGTTTTCAGATTTGCGAAGCTGTGGTGCGCTAGTAACGAATTTTGGAGGTTGGGCCCTCGAACTACCTCGGGAAATTCGATCGCCCCACCTCCTCAAACGCTCAGTGTCCTAGTGCAATCTCTCAAACTGCAACCGTGTAATCTTTCGTTGCAGAGCCAGCGTTGAGAGACTTATTCGCTCTTGCGGCTTTTCCGACCGCCTTCGCGACCAATTTGAGCCATGTGTTCCCGATTTCTGCTGACAGCTTCGCCGCCTTTTTGGCCAGCTTCTCTGGCTTCTTCAGGGGTGAATTCGTGTGCAGTTCCTTTCTCGTGTGCAGCTTTTCCGCCTTTGCTAGCAATTGCGCGCTGTTTTTCTGCATCCATAGAAGCGAATCCGCGTTTGCTTTTCTCAGCCATGACTGTCTCCTTGTTTTTTTTTCTGATTTTTTAGCTCGATCGCGCCTTCGCCTCCCACTGTCGCGGGTACTCCCACGAGCGTGGTGAGATATCCGACGGTAAATTATGAAACCTCATCAGACGAATCTAAGCTTTTGGTCTAACTCGCAGGATGACTCTTTCATAATTTACAAATGTGAACTATAAATAGTTCACGCCCGGGCACTATAGTTAGAGCCGCCAATGTTTAAGCAGGTTACTGTCTTTCATTCATTCTATAAACCCCCCCAACTTTTATACCTCTTTCTCAGGTATAGTCATCCTTTAGTTCGCTGGAAGGATGGAAGCCAAAGCTGATTGGGGGTAGACTCAGAGGATTTTTCGACTTCACCGCGACACCTCAAAAATTAAAAGTCTAAAGAGGGTTGCTTTTTTGTCTTTTTACTTTTTTTTTTGATGCCTTCGGCGCTTGCCAGTTATCCCGATGTTAGTTGATCTGCAGATCGAGTTGTTTCTGGTAAGCGATATTTTGGGGCGCAGCGCAGGACATACTCGATCGCAGTTATCAAGTTTACCTTATGACCGATCGAAACATAAATCGGTTTTACTCCTGTTTGCGTCCTCAGCGCTGCCCCTACCGTTGATCCCTCCAGCAGCAAGGGTTGCCAACTGCCCCGGTCGAGTCCGACTTCTGAATGTTCTCCCATAAATCGATTTTTGGCAACTCCGATCGTGGCTATTCCTGTCAAAACCCCCAAATGGCAGGCAAGACCGAACCTGCGGGGATGGGCTAGTCCTTGACCGTCGCACAATATCAAGTCTGGCCTCAAACTGATATTTTCCAAAGCCTCAAGGACTGCCGGCACTTCTCGAAAAGACAAGAAACCGGGAATGTAAGGAAAAGTTGTAGGACTGCGAACCACAGCTTGCTGGTGCAACTGCAAGTCGGGAAAGCTCAGAACTGTTACAGCGGCCCGGGATACCTCGTCTGCACTGTCGTAGCCGACATCTACGCCTGCGACGTACCGAACTGTCTCAAGTTGATTTTCGGTAATTACCTCTGACCGAAGCTGTTCTTGAATGGCGATCGCCTCTTCAATTGTCTGCGGCCAAGGGTGTCGCTGGAACATTAGACATCTTTATTTAACCGTTCTCATCTAACCTTAACTTATTTTCTGGCATTTTTAAACTCAGATTTTTATCCTTTTACGCTATAAATTCACAACTTGCGTAAGGAGTCTTTCTTTATACTCGGGAGGTTTGAGTAAGGCGGGCCGAGGCTCATTCTACAAATAGAGTCTGTACATCGGAGAGTGAAATTCTATTTTTCGCGGCTTGCGCCAACCCGCAAAGATTGCACCCCTGCTCACCTCCACTTTTCTACTGAAAATTTACAAAAAATACCTATTTGATGCTGATTTTTTAGCTTTCTAGAAAGATTTATCTTTCCGATTTTCATGCTATAGCTTGTCCCAGAGCGATCGAGCTATCTATTTACTTCTTCTTTATCTAAAATCCTCCTCCTTGTCAAGATAATTGAAACATTTATTCATCAATAATTTCAGCTAGGTACAAATGCCATTGTTCGTACCAGAGCCTCAATGTAACGGCAATCTAATATTTTTTTGATTTAAGAGGCTTTGCGACCCTTAAAATCCTATGACTTTTATGAAAAAAATAAATAAATTTATGAGTTGTTGCATCATTAACAGGAAGTTATAATCTTAGATAAGAGCCAATAGACAACTAACATCCAGTAACACAACCTAGCTGAATTAACATATGAAAACAATGCAAAGTGTTCGGTACAACCTAGCACTCTACATCGTCGGTGGCATCGTGTTCATCATCGCCGCCTTAAATTTAAAACCTTTTGCCCTCGTCGGCGCAGGGGAACGCGGCGTCATGATGCGCTTCGGCAAAGTTCAAGACACGATCTTAGATGAAGGCATCCACCCGATTTTACCGATCGTCACCTCTGTAAAAACTCTGAGCGTGCGGGTACAAAAAACTGATATGAAAGCAGATGCCGCATCCAAAGATTTGCAAAGCATTACTACAGATTTGGCAGTCAACTGGAATGTTGACCCCGCCAAAGTAAATCAAGTTTACCAACAAGTAGGAGACGAAGAACAAATTGTTGTCAGCATTCTGAGTCCGGCAATTTCAGAAGTTCTCAAAGCAGCAACTTCTAAAAAAACAGCAGAAGAAATTATCACTAAGCGCACGGAACTCAAAACAGAAATCGACAACAGCCTCAAAAAGCGTTTGCAACCTTACGGCGTCATCGTCAGAGATGTTTCGTTAATAAATTTTGGCTTTTCGCCAGAATTTAGCAAAGCCATCGAAGCCAAACAGATAGCAGAACAAGAAGCCAAACAGGCAGAATTTGCAGTTCAAAAAGCAACCCAAGATGCTCAAGCCCAAATTAACCGCGCTAAAGGTCAAGCAGAAGCTCAGCGCTTGCAGCGGCAAACTTTAACTTCCGAAATTTTGCAGCAGCAAGCGATTGAAAAATGGAACGGCCAGTTTCCAACAGTAATGGGAGGAGGCGGAACTTTGCCGTTAATTAATATTGCGCCGCCGAACTCTCAAGCTGCAACTGGTGTTAAATAAGCTGCTGCGGACCGTGATTGCTAGGGCGCCGGGAGAAGGGGAGAAGGGAAAAGGGGGAGAAGGGGTGAGGGGGTGAGGGTCTGAGGGGGGGAGAAATTCAGGGTTTTCACGGAGGATGTGAAGATGTGCTTTTTTAAAGACCCAACAGCAAGCGTAGAAAATACAACTAACAACTGAGGTTAAATCCCGCTTACTTAAATACCAATATAGAATTTACGTGGCGCGAACCCTGAAAAACGCTAAAGTAATAAGCAACTCGGAAATTGTAAAGGTTTGCTTGAAAGTTTGGCTGATGGGAGATCGGGAGAACCAGTCAATTTCTAATTTAGATGAAGTGGGGGGTGCCGGCGATCGCCATTCTGCATCAGAAGCACTGTGGCTGCGCGATCGAGCCTTGGCAGCTACTAGCAGTGGCATTGTCATTGCTGACGCCAATGCACCCGATTGTCCCATAATTTATTGCAATCCGGCCTTTGAACGGCTGACAGGTTACTGTGCCAGTGAAATCTTGGGGCGCAATTGCCGATTTTTGCAAGGCCCCGATACGGATCGAACTACCGTCGCTAAGATCCGCGAGGCCTTGCGCCAAGGTCGAGAACTCCAGACAACAATCAAAAATTACCGCAAAGACGGCACTCCTTTTTGGAGCAAATTGTCGCTATCTCCCGTGCGAGACAACAACGCTAATTTGACTCACTTCGTAGGAGTTCAGTCGGACTTGTCCGAAGGCATATGTGAAGTGCAGGAAACATTGCAGCAAGCTAACGACCAACTGCAAACGATTTTGGAAGCAGTTCCGGGAACAGTATCTTGGATCAGCTCGGATTTGCGCTATTTGGGGGTTAACCAGCATTTAGCCAAACTGCACGGTTTGCCGCAGTCGGCTTTTGTCGGCCAAGATATCGGTTTTCTGGCCGCTAGCTCGGATTTTAACTCTTTTGTGGTGGAGTTTTTTGCCGGCGACGCTACGGAAACGGTTAAAGAACTCAGCGCTCTGGTGAAAACCGACGGCGGACAGTCGGCGGAATACTATTTGATTGTGGCTAAAAAGTACGATCAGGGCAAAGCAGCTTGTCTGGTAGGGATAGACATTACCGAGCGCAAGCGGGCAGAAGAAGCTCTGGTGCTGACTCGCAAGGCGGTGGAAAGTTCGAGCGATGCGATCGGCATCAGCGATGCCAACGGCACTCACATCTATCAAAATCAAGCGTTTTCTCAGCTATTTGAATGGGAAACCGCCGAGGAATTTAAGCTAGCCGGAGGTATATCGGCAGTTTTTGCTGACCCCGCAGTCGCACGCGAGGTACTCGACACGATCGCCCAGGGTTATTCTTGGTCAGGTGAAATTACCAACCGCACTAAAAGCGGCCAAATTTTGCAAGTCCTGCTGCGGGCCGATGCTATTAAAGACCGCACAGGGAAAATTGTCGGTCTGATTTACATGAATACCGATATTACCGATCGCAAGCGCACGGAACAAGAGCTGCGGCAAAGCGAGAAGCGCTTTCGATCGTTGATTGAAAATGCTAGAGACATTATTGTGATTCTCGACGAGAAAGGCTTTTGCCGCTATGTCTCTCCTTCCCAAGAGCGGATTTTGGGATACCAGACGGCGGAAGTGCTCGGCCGGTCTGTATTTGACTTGATTCACCCTGACGAATTGCCGATGGTGGATCAAGTGTTCAAAGGTGTCATCCAAATGCCGAGAGTTAGCCTGGGATTGGCGGAATATCGAGTGCAGCACAAGGACGGTTCCTGGTGCGTGTTAGAAGCGGTGGCGACGAATTTGCTCGAGGAACCTTCGGTGCGGGGAATTGTGGTCAACTGTCACGACGTGACTGAACGCAAGGTGGCTGAAGACCAATTGTTGCACGATGCTTTGCACGATGCGCTGACGGAGTTGCCGAACCGCGCTTTGTTGACTGACAGGTTGGGGCAAGCTTTTGCCCGCGCCCAACGGCATCCCAGCTATCAGTTTGCCGTGCTGTTTCTGGATTTGGACAGGTTTAAGGTGATTAATGACAGCCAGGGACACCGCACGGGCGATCGGCTGTTGGTGGCTGTGGCTCGCCGTCTCTTGACTTGTTTGCGGCCTGGCGATACGGCGGCGCGTCTGGGGGGAGATGAGTTTGTGATTTTGCTGGAGGAAATTAATGGTGTTGATGAGGCGATCGCCCAAGCAAAGGAAATTCTCAAGGCGATCGAACGACCGCTTTATTTGGAAGGTAATAAAGTTTTAATTACTGCTAGCATCGGCATTGCTTTGAATACCGAGAAATATCAGTGGCCGGGAGATATTTTGCGCGATGCTGATATTGCGATGTACCGCGCCAAAGCTCTCGGTAAAGCTCGCTACGAAGTGTTTACCAGTTCGATGCACACTCGGGCTGTGGCTTTGATGAACTTGGAAAACGATTTGCGGGAGTCGGTTGAAGAGCTGAATTTGAAATATTCGATAGTGAATTTGGTAGGTGGGGCGGGGGAGGAAAACTCGCCGCTGGGCGAAATAGACCGGAAGTTGGATCGTCCGAAACCGCAATTGGATACTTTTAAATTGGAATGTCCTTTTACTGTTTATTATCAGCCGATCGTTTGTTTGAAAACTGGCTCAGTTGTCGGATTTGAGTCGCTGGTGCGCTGGATGCACCCGGAACGGGGTTTAGTTTCCCCGATGGAATTTATTGCGATGGCGGAGGAAACAGGGTTAATTATGCCTTTGGGCTTGTGGGTTTTGAACGAAAGCTGCCGCCAAATTATCAAGTGGCAGAGTTTGAATTTACCTGTGGGAAATTCGCGATTGACCGTAGCAGTAAATCTTTCCGGGAGGCAGTTTTCCGAACCGCAGTCGATCGAGCAAATTAAGCAAGTTTTGCTGGAAACGGGTGTTGACGCTCGCTGTTTGAAGTTGGAGATTACTGAGACTGTGGTGATGAAAGATGGGGAAGCGGCGGCGGCGATGCTTTCGCAGTTGAGAGACTTGGGGATTGAGCTGTGCATTGATGATTTCGGCACTGGTTATTCGTCTCTGAGTTATTTGCACAAGTTCCCGATTAATATTTTGAAGGTCGATCGCTCTTTTGTCAGCCGCGTCGGAGACACGGGCGAAAATTTGGAAATCGTGCGGGCGATCGTCATGCTGGCGCGCAGTTTGGGGATGGAGGTGGTGGCAGAAGGTGTCGAAACCGCCGTCCAATTGGCTCAAATGCGCGCGATCGGCTGCGAGTACGGTCAGGGGTACTTTTTCTCTAAACCTCTCGATAGCGAGGCAGCTACAGCCTTATTGCGCCGATCGCCCAAATGGTGAGCTGAACCAAATATTTAACTTGTATTTTGAAAAATATTAAAACTCTTGCGGGGTGCGCTTATTAGAGAATCACACGATTTTAGATTTTAGATTTTAGATTTTAGATTGAAGAAAGCGACTCTACTGATAAATCCGGGGGCTGGCGATCGGGATTCGGAGCTTTTTTCTCGCTCTACGAATGAATCCGGGGGCCCCCGATCAAATTGCTTGATTGTCAATAAGGCAATAAGGTTCAGTTAAAACTGTTTATCTCTCGGAGATCCCCCTAAATCCCCCTTAAGAAGGGGGACTTTGAGTAAGTTCTTGTCCCCCCCTTCTTAAGGGGGGCTAGGGGGGATCTGGCTCGGGCCCAAGCGTATTAGTCAATAAGGGCGATCGATCTTTTCGTAATCAATGCCTTGAGTGTTAAAATTACAATTTAGTATAATAGCAAACTATCGAGATAGGTAAAAATATATGTCTCAATCTGTTGTGCCAGCAGTCGAAGAAAAACAGCTCGATACTTCGCCCACATTAACTTTTGAAGAATACAGAGTTTATCAAAGCAAGGACGATGTAAAATACGAACTGTACAAAGGCAAATTAATACCGATGGCAACGGCCAGCGCATTACATACAAGCATCTGCGAATTTTGGGTTTACAAATTGCAGCGTTACCTAGCTGAACATAATCTGAATTTAGTCGTAAAAACTTCTGTGGGAGTCAGAACAGAAGATGCTACATCCCGCATTCCCGATGTAGTTGTTTGCACTGAAAGTTTGTGGCAACAAGTTCTTGCCAGACCCGGTTCTGGCATCTTAGACTTGAGCGAAACACCTTTATTTGTAGTAGAAGTAGTGAGCCAAGATCGGCGAGCCGATTATGTACTTAAACGAACAGAATACGAACAGGCTAACGTGCCGGAATATGTGATTGTCGATCCGACACAAAACAGACAGCGGGTGCGAGTTATGGCATTTCCCGAAGGTGATGACGTTTATACACAGGTAGATTACTTGCCGGGTGAGGAAATGGTATCTGTAGTATTTCCCAATCTGAGATTATCAGTCAATGAAATTTTAGATCCGCCATTGGTGGAAGGGTTAATTAAGGCAGAACAAGCTCAATTGCAGAAAGCTGAAAGGTTGGCGGCGAGGTTACGGGAGTTGGGGGTAGATCCTGATGCTGTGTAGGAAATTGGATGAAGTACGTGAAGCCAAGCTATCCCGAAGGGAATTGCCCTTGGCGTATCTCAATCATCTAGCGGCAAGTCGTGGAGTCAATCAGGGCGATCTTTGCCTAACCGAAGCCTATACTGTTAAAATCAAAATTGAGTATAATAGCAAACTATCGAGATAGGTAAAAATATATGTCTCAATCTGTTGTGCCAGCAGTCGCAAAAACAAAACTCGATACTTCGCCCACATTGACCTTTGAAGAATACAGAGTTTATCAAGGAGAATCTGATGTAAAATATGAACTGTACAAAGGCAAATTAATCCCGATGCCAACAGCAACAGTTTTACACATCAAAATTTGCGAATATTTAGTTTACCAGTTGCAGCGTTACCTAGCTGAACACAATCTCGACTTAGTAGTAAAAACGGGTCTGGGAGTGAGAACAGATGAAGATAAATCTCGGATTCCCGATGTAGTTGTCTGCACTCAAAGTCTTTTGGAACAAGCTGCTGCTAGACCAGGTGCAGGTATCCTCGAATTTGATGAAAAGCCGCTGTTAGTGGTAGAAGTAGTCAGCGAAAATCGCCGCGAAGATTACGTAATCAAACGTGGAGAGTACGAATTAGCGAATGTGCCAGAATATTGCATTGTTGACCCTAAAACTGGCAAGCAAAAAATCCGGCTTTTTGCATTGATTGAAGGTGAAGATGGTTACACGTATACAGATTTCTTGCCGGGTGAGGAAATGGTATCTGTAGTATTTCCCAATCTGAGATTATCAGTCAATGAAATTTTAGATCCGCCATTGGTGGAAGGGTTAATTAAGGCAGAACAAGCTCAATTGCAGAAAGCTGAAAGATTGGCTGCGAGGTTGCGGGAATTGGGCGTAGATCCTGATGCTGTGTAGGAAATTGGATCAAGTACGCGCGAGCGAAGCTATCCCGAAGGGAATTGCCCTTGACGTATCTCAATTATCTAGCGGCAAGTCGCGCAGGAAATAAAAGCGATCGCTTTGCCAATTGTCTCCTTTAATTCGCCCTAAGTAACCCGTCAATGGCGAGGAAAGTTCTATTAAAATTTGGTGCATTTCTTCATATTTTAAAGGTTGGGGCGACATAGAAAAGGCATAAGCACCGTGAAGCTGATTAAATTCAACACTTGTTGATTTTGTTCTTTCCAAAAAGTCTTTGACTAGCTGAACTATGTGCGATCGCACTTTAAGCTTTTCCCGCACATCATCAATATAGCGATTAACCTTAGCATCGGCTTCCTCACCAAACGGCTGTTGTTCCAAACAAGGTTTTAACTGTAATAAATCGATCGAACCTGGTTGCTTAGCTTTCAATTCAACTAATCTTTGCAATGTTTCCGGGCGGATTACGTTCATGTGGTTTGCGATAGCAGTTAGTTTAGCGTGTCTATTTAGCTGACCAGCCGCCATAATTATCTTAATACAGCAGTTGTATTGTTCCTGAAGATGCTTATGTCCTAACTTGATAAGTTGCGCTGGCGTGCCATCAGCTACGGTTTCACTTTTGGTAGCTTTGCATTCTCCCACTACCTGATAGGGAGTTTCACAGTAGAAATCTAATCCGCCAGCACCGCCTGTTGATTCTGGATTGAGGCTAGCTTCTGGTTTATTGTTAGAATTGGCAAATCCTAGCTTGATAAAACTTTTGCGGACTAACTTTTCAAATGTATTACCATCGCTAGAGTTTCCGATAAGTGCGATCGCACTTATCCATGCTAAATCCGGGTCTGGTTGTGTTGTGGGTAATTTTTCCGACCAACCTAGAAACATTTTAATTTCTGCGTCTAGTTGTTGGGCTTTTGGGTTGGTGGTGGATAAATGCACTAATGCACTTTGCAAATCTTCCAATTCAGGATGTTCAGGAGGCTCTAGTTTGTTCAGCTTTTGACTGCGTTTGGCAAAGATAGACTCGCTCAACACTGGCGCTGAATCAGTAACATTTAGGGATTTGGGCAAAGATACAAAATTGCCGCTGGGATGCACTGGCATTTCCAGCGGCTGAGGTAGCAAATAAACCCGCAGGTAAGCTACAAAAATAAAAGGACGCTGCTGGAGAATTTGCTGTAATGCCTCTGTTCTCCAGACTGTTAACCGCGACAAAGCCTCTAATGATTCAGACTCATTCACCATTTGGCACAATTCGCACCTAGCCCAAGCTGTGATCGAAACTTTATCTGAATCTAACTGAGCAAGTGCCTCTTGAGCAACGGGTAAAAAGCTCGATCGATAAGAGCGATCGCAAGGCAAATTACCTGAAATAATACCAGGATAAAGTGCATATTGTTCTCCCGGATTAAACATCCGCCAAACTAGGGCTGCGATCGTTCGCCCTTGAATTAAAGCTTCTACGTCTGGGGCCGGCAAACGGATAGCCCTGTCAATATTGACTAGCGACATGAGAGTATTTGTGCCAATATGAAGTGAATAGTTTTTGCTGTGTTAATTAAACTCAGTGAGCAAATTGTCGATCGCCTCTTCTGTTTGTTCTTCTTCTGATAAATCAGAAACAATAGACTCTGCTACAGCTACAGGTTCATCTTCAATCATATCGGCAGGAACCTGATAGGACGGATCGCTGAGAATCTCTTTAAGTAAAGGGTTGGTCACTCCCAGCATTTTTTCAGCACCTTTCTGCGCAATAAACTGAAAAATTTGCTCTTCACTCACCTTATAGTCTACTTCGCGCTTCTTATGAACAGCCCGAATAGCTATCAGCGGTCTGATTTCCTCTTCTTTGAGTGGCACAAATTCTCCACCTTTACCTCTAATAAGGGGTTCAAGATATGTTTTCTCTAGGTGTTTAGTAATTTTTTTTGTTGTGGAACGAACCAAACAACTGCGAGTCAAACCAAAGGTTTCATAGTCATTTAACCTTCTTAATCCAGCGCCCAACGATCTGCCACCAGCATACTGAAGCACTGCTACTCCAATACAGACATCTTTTCCGTTTTCTGTGCCAATTACCTTGAAATTTATGTAAACATCTTTTTTAGCACCTTTTTTCGTGACTTTATCTGTAACTGTTTGAACTGTCACCCTGTCCACTGTCTTGCCAATCACTGCCTCGAAACCAAATAGAATAGCATCAGCAAGCAGATATGTCTGTTCTAAATAATCTCCAAAGTCATCCTCTAGCTCTTTTGTAAAAGCAATTTCTACCGGGTCAGTCGCTTCTGGCTCATTCTCATCTCCCGCGTCAGTCTGAGTAGGAGGATGACAGTTATCCTTACACCACTGTAAAACCTGTCTAATAGTTTCTCCTTTGCCCAGATTGCTGAGTTGACTTTCAGTGAAGGGGTAAACTGGATTGGGAGGAACTAAGTTGCGATTTTCGTAATACTTATTTAACCACACTGACACCAAATCAACAATTGATTTATCGTCCATGTATTTCAAGTCAATCGGATTCCCATGAGCCGAAACCTTATTGTAAACTCCACCCGGTAACTGCTTGATTCTGTTACTCCACTGAGCAGGCATCATAACGCTGAGAATTAGACCACGGCTGAGGTTTTGTAGCAAATCTTTGATTAACCCAGCAACAATTTGGCTAATGTGCAAGCCGCTAATATCGTCGTAGGCATCAGGCGTGTCTAACTCGTCAAAGCAAATGACAAGTTCCTTATATTCACTAATTAAATCTAAGATTTGTAGAACCGCCTCAAAGGATTGTCGTTGAGCGGGCAATTCCAGTTCATTAGATTTGTATTGAGCTAGCTCTTGACCTTCCAGCCATTTGATTGCATAAAGTGATTGCTCATCAAAGAGAGTCCAGAAAATCGCCTTGACAATATCCGGATCGCTGACATCCTTGACTTGCAAAAATGCTTTTGTTAGATCCTTGACCCATTTCTTTACTTGAGATGGTTTGCCCTTCTTAAATTTCTCAACTAAATCAGGAGGAGAATAAACTTTAGGATTTGATGTACCAGCCTTTAAAGCATCATTGCTCATTGCTGTTGCTAGTTCCTGCCACTGTTTCACCCCTTGCCAGCCAATTTTTCCTAGGCTTTCGGCTAAAATTCGCTGGAAACCTTGCTTAATTTGCCGGAGGTCGCCATATTTATTAGCGTAGACAAACAATCCACCTCCCTTAGCCTGTAGGCGGTGGCGAATGCGGCTAATAATGTGGGTTTTTCCTGTTCCGTCTTGAGCAGTTATCGCAATTGAAGTTGTCGAGTATTGACGGCTGTGAATTTGCTGTAATGCCTGAAATATTGGCTCGGAAGCGTGAGCATTTATAGTCTCAACATCAAAGAAATCTTGGCCCCAAACATCGCTAGCGTTAAGGTAAGGCGGTTTAGCAAATGGGTTTTGATTCAAAAGAGCAGCATGAATGTCTTCCAGAGAGGAAACAGGAGAGTTAGTCATGGCAATTTGTGTGAGGTAAAGAACTAGGAAATGATTGAGGTCAATTGTCGGAACTTAGACGTTTGGCGTAGTAGCGTATTCCGCCAAGTTTAGTTTTGATGGAATCTTCAGCTTTATCGGGCGTGATGTCTGTCATTTCACCACCTATAAGCTGAAAAATATCATTAGCCTGCATTTCCAACAGCCACTCATTAAACTCCGATCGCCCTACCCTTTCCCCGATCGCCCGACGCATCCGATAAATCGGCACTAAATCGTCTAAGTTATAATCCCGGTTCAAGCTGTCATACACATCCAGCGCCACAGCCTTAAAATCCTCATAGGATGCGATCGCCCCTACATCCCCCTTCCCTTTCTCAACCGCAACACTCGCCGCACCATCCTGATGCCGAATCCACTTCAACAAAGAATTTCCCAGCCGAGTACCGATTTGAGAACCGTCAAACTCAAACAGAGAATCCCGGCTTTTGATCCCCTGCGCTAAAACTTCTTTCCCTTTAGCGCTCAATTCCACCATCGTCACCCGATTTACCAGCGAATACTCGATCGCCCCAGATTCCTGCAACTCGCCCAGAACTCCCACATATCTCTGACTCGTCTCATTAGTGCGAACAATCCGCTTAGTCAAATCCCCCTTTTTAACCATCATCTTCCCGCCGCCCAAATCCCACAAATTCAGCAGCACCCGAACTTTCGCCTTAGCATCCCAAACCGCTTGCTCTTCGGGCGTCAAAGTTTTAGACACCGCAATTTCATCTTTCTCCGGCATATCCATACCTTTAAATACTTGTTTTTACTATCAAATTTTACCAGAAACCTTGCTGGGAAACATTTAAACTTTTCCGCAAGCACCCCAGGGAACCTGCGAATTACTTATGCAGATTTCATTCTTAGATAATTTTGTCACTCATCACCACAGTAAAATTCGATTATAAAAAATATGATGATTGACGAAAAACTTGTGGATAGATATAATAGAATGTTGGATAAATTATCCCACTTCAAATTATCCGCAGCAAATACCAGCGATCGCACTTTTCAATCAAAACAATCGCGATCGGGGCCAGGGACGAGTTAGCAAACTCAACAAATGTAGCGATCCCAACCTTAGTCAACCACCCGCAACCCAGCTTAACTGCGACTTTAGTTCAATGCCAGATTCAGCCTTTAGAAAGACGAATTCAACCTCAACATCTTGTTACATTGCAATAGCAATCAAAACATTCAACAACACTTTACCAGTCAGGAACCTCAGCCTAAAGGCATGAGGCTTGGAGGAGAAATCTAACAAGCCGTTCTGACGGGCCTCAGTCTTAATTGACTACGTTTTTTGAGTCACGACACCCTGGGATGCGTAGCTAGTCCCTCGCTCTGTCGCTAGCGGTTAAACAGTCTTAAGGTCACTGAGACAGTGCTGCTAGCCTAACAAGCTCTTAAAACATTGGCGAAGCTAACTTTACTCCGAAAGGAGATTGAGGCAACCATACCTCACTGGAGGGGCAACCATACCCCTCCACCCCGCAAAGGTTTTAACTCAATGTAAAGCCGTCCTAAAAGGACGGGGTTTCAAACCCATATTTCTGATGAAAAATATTCCCGACCAAATTTCCGACATCAAAGAAAAGCTTCCAGACGTTACTCCCACCCCTCCCGGTTTAAAAGCTCAAGCATCTAGCCACGACCTCAAAGCCCGTTTAGAGTGGGGCGAACCCGGACTCACAATCATCGACGCTCGTGACTTTGAAAGCTTCACCAAAAGCCACATTACTGGCGCCGTAATGATGCCAATGGAAGATTTAGTAGAGCGAGCAAAAGCCAGCCTAGAACCCGTCCGCGACATCTACATCTACGGCGAAAACGACCAACAAACCGCCGAAGCTGCCAATCTTCTCCGCGCAGCAGGCTTTCAAAAAGTAGCCGAACTAAAAGGCGGAATTGCTGGTTGGAAAGCCATTGAGGGCCACATGGACGGCTCTGACGAACACGGTACTCCTGGCCCCGACGCCTACAACGTTTTCTCTCGCTTGCAACACCACGCCGATACCCAGAAAACGAAGAAATAACCTCAGATTGGCGGCAGGATTCGCCCGCACAATCTGACACTTAAAAAACCCGGTATCGCAAAAGTTACCGGGTTTTTCTATCCGAACTTATATTAAATCCGTCTTATATTAGACCTCTTGCAAAAATCCTTTTCATGAATTGATGGGACGGGCAAGATGCCCATCCCACCAGAGTTATTTTTTTTGTGGGATGGGCATCTTGCCCGTCCGATTTATTTTTTCAAGTGGTCTATTTTTTTATTCTC
>NZ_JAUBTO010000076.1:0-37970 GCF_036702495.1 Microcoleus sp. C2D2
TGATGATAACGATTTTTCGATGTTTAACAATTTTTAAAATTAATTCTAGCCTTTGCCTTATATAGGCTTGAGCCTCCTAGGGTGATCGGGTAAGAAAGTGATGCCACCCTTGAGCATTTTCTAGCCCCATTATCTCTGCAATGGCTGGTAGTGTCTTACGTTTAATATCAGAAATTATACCAGCATGAATGCTGTGTAAAAGCTTCACAGCTTCTGACTTCTGAAAACAGATTTCTGTAATAGCGACAATACTCATCAATCAATTTCAAGGTTGAATCAGCTTGGCGAGGCTTAACCATAGAGCCAGCTCAGGTTTGAGAGATTTTGTTCTATTATACTCTGCGGTTTAGTGACAGAAGATGGGTATTATCTACTAGATTGACAGATATTAATAACAATATCTCGCCGAATTACCTACGAAATAAGAGTATTATTTGGCTCTTGGCCTCGCGATCGGGCGACAGCAGAAGCATGCAAGATCGCTCTATTTATCTGTAGGTGCTTTCGCCAAGTTGCTTGCAACTTCAATAGTATTTTTGTTCTCCTGATTCATCCTCTAGTTGCGACACGCAACTAGCTGATGATTTCGTTTAATACTCCAGCAAAATAAACAAGTTCTTTTGTCTGACAGGTCGATTTTTAAGTATTTATACTGTATCGATCGGTTCGCGCTAGACCATCCCACGGAATTTACAGCCCGCCCGCACCCCATGTGACAGTTGGGGTGCGGAATATTGGTTATTGAAGTTTAGACTAAGCAGGTCAAAAAGCGCGCTGTGAGACTAGCGAACAGTTCTCAAAAACGGCAATGGTCGCTGGCGACAAGCTATCAGACTCAACCCTAAGATAGATGCCAGCGACCGTTGACGTTCTCGGAGACTTGCAATTCGAGAAAAAAAACTGTCTGCGATAGTTTCAACAGACAGCGTAAGGGTAGAAAATTGAGAATTCAGCAAAAAATCTCAAATCAACCTGCAATGAAGTTTGAACAATTATACGAATTTCGTCAACTTGCTTATCAATGCCTCGGCTCAACTAATGCGTATTCGTTCGCTCTCGTTGCTTATGGTCAGCACCTTCATCTTATAGTGGTAGAGGACGACCGAAAATTCAGGGAAATCAGTTTAAGCTTAATCACACTCAAAGCTGGTGGAAACCAGAACAAACACTCTTTATCTCTTGAACCGAAACTCGGACGAATCCGATTGAGAAAATGGGATAACTTACATTTTCGAGGCAGTCCCAAACATCCGATGACTCTGATTTTAGTAGAACGCTTAGAAGCTATAACGGGTCAATTAAAAACTCAACCTTTGTAGTTAGTTTGGATTCGTCTCCAAATGCCACCTCTTACAGAAATTTGGCAACTATATCTACGTCGTTTTATAGCAACTGCCAAGGCGGTTAGGGCGTAAACTGAGAATAGTTTCTTTTGTTGCGGAGCGAAAGCGAAGACCCAAAATGCCTCAACCCTACAGCTACGATCTACGCCAGAAAGTCATTCAAGCTATAAAGCTTGATGGCTTAAAAATTATTGAAGCCAGCCAACTGTTCAACATTAGTCGCAACACGATCGCCCGTCAGGCTGAAGCGACAAGAGCAAACAGGAGACTTTCTAGCTTTACCCAATCAGCCTCCGGGTAATGGTCATAAAATCACTGACTGGGAACTATTTCGTCACTTCGCCAAAATTAATGGGGATAAAACCCAGGTGGAGATGGCCAAACTTTGGGATGGGGAAATTAGCTCGCGCACCATCTCACGAGCCTTGAAAAAAATAGGTTTTACTCGAAAAAAAAATACTTATGGCTATCGGGAACGAGATGAAGCCAAGCGGCAGGCTTTCGTAGCTGAGTTGTCCACCTTACTCCCGGACACAATTGTTTATGTTGATGAATCAGGGATGGATGATCGAGATCAGTATGATTATGCTTGGAATGAACGAGGTGAGCGCTTCCATGCACTGAAATCTGGGCGACGCAAAAGTCGAGTCAATACGATAGCGAATGCCTTATGCAACCAAAAATTGAGCGCCCCTTTTACGATTGAGGGAGCGTGCAATCGAACAGTTTTTGAAATGTGGCTAGAAACAAGTTTAGTTCCAAGATTGGTTACAGGACAAGTGGTGGTGATGGACAATGCCACCTTTCATAAAGGCGGTCGGATTCAGGAATTGATTCAAAGTGCAGGATGTAGACTGTTGTATTTGCCACCGTACTCCCCTGATTTCAACTTGCATTGAACAATGTTGGTCTTGGCTTAAGAGTCGAATTCGTAAACAAAAGAATCAGTTTGATTGCTTACCGGATGCGCTCGAGGATGTCTTGCGCCTTGCGACCTAACCGCCGGGCGCGGTTGCTATACCATCGAGCACTGGTATCGCGAGTGCTAAACAAAGCTTGCATTGGACTGGATCGAAGTTGAGTACCCCTGAACAATGTCAACGATGGAGTGATTGGATGCCATTAGTCACCTAGCAATTATGGTTAGCTAAAAATTTAGTGACAGAAATTAGTCTACCGCAGGCATTAGTCTCTCTCTGAATTAACCCCGGTCAGGGTTGCACAATCAATGCTTTCACATTTAATCAAGATTGGGACTCCCACTGTTCCTCCCAAACTATAAAGGAAATTCGACCGGATGGCAACCAGGAAAACCTCGCAGTCAAAGATGTCGCTATCCTATGGTCAAAAAGAGTAAAGGTCGGTTCCAAAAATCACCAAAATCCATTAGTTAACCTGAGAATATCTCTCTAAATTCACCCCAATTTCTACTCAGCTAACCCTGAGTCAATTTGTGCTTAGTCTAAACTCCAATGGGTTATAAAAAGCCATTGAAAACACAAATGACGATTGAAATGAGTGACGATTAGATACTTCATATTTGGCTGTTGAGAACTGTCCGGAGTATTGCTATATAGGAGTTTGCCTTAAAATATCCGCCGTTTAAGCATCGCTGAGGAGCGTTGCAGCACTCAACAGAGCAACAGCCCCTTCCTCCTCCAAAGGTCGCGAGAAAAAGTACCCTTGATAGGAATTGCATCCCAAAGAACGGAGTATAATTAGTTGCTCTTGCGTCTCCACCCCTTCCGCGATTGCCTCTAATTGCAAAGAACTGGCCAGATTTAAAATCGCCTCCAGCAAAGCCAAATTTTTCCCTCCTTCCTCCAGGCAGCAAACAAAAGAGCGGTCAATTTTGAGAGTATCAATCGGCAGCCATTGTAAGTAAGATAAATTTGAATAGCCCGTGCCAAAATCATCCAAACAAACCTTAACCTGGCGAGCTTTCAAGAGTTCTAGCACCCCAGCCGCCACCTCAGCATTCTCCATTAAAACACTCTCGGTAATCTCTAGCTTCAAAAATTCGCCCTTCAAATTATGCACTCGCAACAGTGAGTCTAACAGCGGTAACAAATTAGGAGCAAATAGCTGAATTCCCGATAAATTAACACTCATATTCAAAGGCAAATAGTCAGGGAATTGCAACTGCCATTTACTTAAACAAGCCACTGCTTCCGACAGTACCCACTCCCCTAATGCCACAATCAAACCCGTTCTTTCGGCCACCGGAATAAACTCGCTCGGAGAAACCAACCCGCGTGAAGGATGCCGCCATCTTACCAACGCTTCAAACCCCACTACTTGACCCGTTGCAAAAGATACAATCGGCTGATAATTAAGGTAAAACTGTTGCAAATTAATTGCATTTTGCAAGTCAGTTTCTAACTGGAGTTGCTCTAAAGCTCTCAACTGCATATCAGCATCAAATACAACAGTGCTACCAGCACCCCGAACAAAAGCCTCATGTCTAGCCGCGTCAGCCGCCCGCAGCAAATCTTCCGGCTCTTCTGTGCCAATCGCACCTAAAGCAATGCCAATACTAACGCTAGAAAAAACCGCAGTTCCATTCAAGTTAGACGGCATTTCTAATGCTTGACGAATGCGTTCTGCTGCATCTAAAGCTAACTGAGAATTAGTAATATTTGCGATCCAAATCGCAAACGCATCTTCTCCGACTCTTGCTATAAAATTCGTATTCAGAGCGCAAGCCTCTAACCGCCGTGCTACTTCTACTACCAACTGCTCTCCTCTAGAATGGCCTAAGCTATATTTAACAATTTGATAGCGGTTAAGAGTCAGAAATAAAATAGCTTCTAAATGACCCAATTCTCTAAGAGAATTTATGCCACTACGCATCTCCTTTAAGAGCCAATTACGGTTAGGTAAACCCGTCAGCTCGTCGTAAAATGCTTGGTAGTGGATTTGTGCATTCGCTGTAGCAAGTTGCTGCTCTTTTTCCCTAGCAAGTCGCACAAACTCTAAAGTTTTATTAATGGTAATTTTTAAGTCATCAAAATCTATCGGCTTCGTTAAAAAATCAAAAGCACCCCTATTCATAGCTGTCCTAATATTTGCCATATCCCCGTAAGCTGAAACCACTATAGCTTTGAGCGTCGGGTCAATAGCTGGCAGATTCTCTAGCAAAGTTAAGCCGTCCATTTCGGGCATATTAATATCAGTTAGTACCAAGTCAAAGGAGCCATCAGATTGCAGTTTATCTAAAGCTTGGACTCCATTAATTGCAAAATAAAACTCAAATTCTTGAGTTTTGATTTGATGCCGAAATAGCTGAAGAATTAAATATTCTAAAAGTGGTTCGTCATCAATTACTAAGATTTTAGCTGTCATGTAATTGCTCTTGTTAGCAAATAGCCAGGAGTTTAATTCTCTTGTAAGGGCAATCTCCCTGTGGTTGCCCCCCTGTGGTTGCACCGTAAGTAAGTTTGGGGCAGGCAGGAAAGCACTGCTCCTACAGAAAACTCATCATTTTCAGGACTTACGCTCATAAACCGGGGTTCTCTAAAAAATTGAAGATTCTCACTAGAAATCTACGAAGAAACCCAGTTTCTAGCCTAGACGTGCCTAAGTCTTGATTTTATCAGTTCTCAACCATTAAGTGGGAATTTCAATAATAAATTCAGTTCCCTCGCCAGGTGTAGAGTTACAACTGAGCCGTCCTCCGTGTTTTTCTTCAACAATAGACCGCGAAATTGATAAACCCAATCCCGTTCCTTTACCCACAGATTTTGTAGTAAATAAGTGGTTAAATACCCGCTGTTTCACTTCTTCTGTCATTCCTATCCCGTTGTCAGCAATAGAAATTATAACATGAGAAAGGGAATTATCATTGATAAAATTTTCACTCTCATCGGTAAGGAAAGTGCGAATCCTAATAAAATTAGGATTTGCCTTAATTTCATCGCGGCTCCGCCCTGAATTCCACTCTTCCAATGCGTCTATGGCATTAGCAAGGATATTTAAAAATACCTGATTTAACTGTCCGGGATAACACTCTAGTGGGGGGAATGCTCCATAGTCTTTTATCACTTGAATTTCGGGATTACCCTCATTGGCTTTAAGCCGATGGCTCAAAATTAATAAGCTACTATCAATTCCTTCATGAATATTGAAACGAACTTTAGATGTACTATCTGCCCGCGAAAAAGTTCTCAGAGAAGTACTGATTCCCCGAATGCGCTCAGTTCCTTCTTTCATAGAATTGAGCAAGTGCGGCAAGTCTTCTAATAAAAAAGGGAGGTCAAGAGCATCAATTTGAGTTTGTACTTCTGGATTACTTAGGGAGCAGTGTTGTTGATAAATGTTAAGGGCAGTTATCAATTCTTGAAAGTAGTTTTCGGCGTGTTCAATGTTGCCTATAATGAAGCTGACGGGATTGTAAATTTCGTGGGCAACTCCGGCGACTAACTGGCCCACGGAAGCCATTTTTTCGTTTTGAATGAGTTGAGTTTGCACCTCTTGGAATTCTGTTAAGTTTTGTCTGACTTTTTTGACAGTTTCTAAGGCTCTTTGGATGGTGATTTCCATGTCCTGAAAATCAATGGGTTTTGTCAAAAAGTCAAAAGCTCCCCGGTTCATAGCAGTTCTAATGTTTTGCATATCTCCATAGGCGGAGATGACAATTGCTTTTAATGTATTGTCGATTTGTGAGAGTTTTTCTAGCAAAGTTAACCCGTCCATTTCGGGCATATTAATATCTGTTAGCACTAAATCGAAGGGTGGAAATTCAGCAAGTTTTTCTAAAGCTTCTCTACCATTGTGAGCAAAGACAAATTCAATTTCTTTTGCCCGAATTTTTTGCCTGAATCTTTGTTGAATGACGTATTCTAAAAGTTGTTCATCATCGACGACTAGAATTTTGGTGGTCATGGGGATCTATCCTGTATCCTATGGTAGAAATAACTAGAGTGATGGCTTACTATAGCACGTTGTTTAAATTTTATAAAACATTGAATTAACTGATTAGAAAGAAGGCAGTTAATTTTTGGGCAAAGTAATGATAAATTCGGTGTGATTTCCAGGTTCTGTTTGCACTTCCAAATTACCTCGATGTTGACCAACGATGATATCGTGAGTGATAGATAAGCCTAAACCTGTTCCCTGTCCGGGAGGCTTGGTCGTGAAGAAAGGGAGGAATATTTTTTGTTGATTTTCTTTGGGAATACCGATGCCATTGTCACGAATGCGGATTTCTATTGCTGTGCCTAAATTTTTAGTGGTAATAGAAACTGTGGGATTGAAATCTGCGGTCATTTTAGAGAGTTTAATATAAGAAGCATAGCAAGCATTATCGATGATGTTAATTAAAGCGCGGCTGAGGTCAGAAAAGGCGACATCTAGTTCTTCAATTGATTGGTCATAGTCGGTTTTAATGGTAAGGTTGAAGGTTTTATCTTTGGCACGGATGCTGTGGTAAGCTAATTGCATGGATTGAGCGACGAGGGCGTTAATGTCGGTTTTTTGGCGGCTACTGCCCTCGCTGCGAGCGTGCATTAGCATACTTTGAATAATGGTATTTGCCCGTTGTCCTTGTTCGTTAATTTCTGATACGTTGCGCTTAAGATAAGTGAGGTTTTCATTAATTAATTCCAGGGCTTCTGAGTCTAACTTTTGGGATTGGCGGTCTATTAGTTCTGCGATTTCAGATGTTAAGTCTTCTGAGAGTGTAGCAAGAGAAGTGACGAAGTTGAGGGGGTTGCGGATTTCGTGGGCAACACCTGCGGTGAGAGCTCCGAGGGAGGCGAGTTTTTCTGAGGCTACTATTTGTTTTTGAGCTGTTTTCAACTCAGTAGTTCGTTCTTCAACTTTCTGTTCTAGGGTTTCCGAATAGGCTGCAAGTTGTTGGTTGGCTTGTTCTAAATTTTGGTTAAGTTGATTAACTTCTGCGTAGAGTTTCGCATTGGTAATAGCGATTGCAGCTTGTCCCGATAGCATTTGTAAGACTGTGAGTCTATCAGCGGTAAAGGCGACGGTTGTCAAGTTATTTTCGAGATAGACAATTCCTGTAAGTTGACATTGATTGAGCAGGGGTGTACACAAGATTGATTTGGGATGATTTTGTTGGATATAGGGGTCTTTCTGAAAGATTTCTTCGTGGCTGGCATCGTTTAAAACGACTGTTTTTTTAGTGCGAGCAACGTAGTTGATAATCGCGGCTGGAACTGCCTTTTCTAGAAGAGGAACGGAAAGAGTTTCCTCTTCTGGTTGCTGGGGATTGGTCAATACGGTAAGGTCGTTACCTTCCACGATTCCCGTGGCTGAAATCACCCACTGATTCTCACTTTGATCAGATAAAAAAGTGGGTTTTGTGAGCAATGAGCCGCGAGTAGCTCCGGCATTTTCTATGAGAATGGTCATTAATTTACTTAGGAGTTCGCTGAGAACAATTTCCCCAGATAATGCCTGTGCTGCTTTCATAATTGTAGCGAGGTCAAGTGATGTTGAATGATCGGAAGTAGAGGTGGTTGTCCGGTTTGAGGTGGTTGTGCTAGTGGGGTCGAGGCTAATAGTTTCAGAATGCTGCATGCGGGAGATGAGATGGGGATATGTTTCTTCTAAGTCTCTGACTTTGGCGATGGCTCCCCAACGAATGTAGCAGTAATACGCTTCGGTCATGTAGGTTTTGGCGACTTTTTCTCTGCCGAGAGCGAGGTAAAATTCGGCCGCTCGTTCGTTGGCGAGGGCTTCTTCTTGAATGAATCCTTGTTCTTTGGCTCCGTTGATGGCTCGTTCGTAGTAGGTTATTGCTGTCTCGTTTTGTCGCAATACTCGCGCTTTTTCTGCTTCTACGAGTTCGTATTTGTGCTGGAAGTTCATGGGGGCATGGTGCGCCCATGTTTTCATTTGTTTTTGATGGGATGCTACTTTTTTTAGATATTGTTTTTGTTTGGTTTGGGTGGTGGTGGGATAGTGGGCGAGGAGGGCTAAGGAATAGTAGAAATTGTGTTCTGATGAATGAAGGAGCGCACCCAGACTTTCTTTATTATTTTCAGTTAATTCGGCAATTTCAACACCCTTGGCGTTATTTTTAAATAAATATAAAAGAATTAATTTGAATAAATAAATATAAGAAACAGCTGCATTATTATTTGCCTCTTTCAGAATAGGCAAGGTTTTATCTTCATCAAAAATATTGCCAACTAATAGACTTTTATCTGCCGATTCATCAACAAGATTTAAAACTAATTGATGCCAGGCTTTTGAATGTTCGCTAAGCATATACTGTTTATATTTTAAAATTAGTTCGATGTAGTGAGCCTGAGTATGGGCGATATATTCTAAATGTTCTCCACTCCAAAAATGGTTGTTGTAATAGCCCCAAGCTGAGTAACAAGCGTATTCTATATCTCCCGTTTCTAACCCACTTTTAAAGGCCTCAAGCAAAGGTTTTCTTGTTTCCTTAATATGCTCTTTCCAGTGTCTGATGAAAATATTAAAGTGTAAATTAATTTTAGCTTGTAGTTCTATAGCATTAAATTGTTCCACCAGCTTAACTGCCAATTTGCCAAATTGATATCCAGAATCAATGTCAGACAGCGCTCCACAAAGCAGCATCCCATAAGTCACATACCCAAAAGCAGACTGAGGCGAATTACCATATTGGAGAGAAATATTGACCATTTTAAAGATAATCAGCGGAAAAAGCATGGGATTTGTCATAAAAGCAGCCGGAATGACAGCGATTAATATCCGCTGGGCTGCAAGCTTATATGGGTCAGTCATTAAAGGCAGAAAAGCTAAATCCTCAATCTGTTTACCACCTCTGGCTATTTTGTTGCGAATCAATCCCATCATAATACTAAATTTTGTGGGATTTATAGGGAGGGATACTCCCAGTATGTTTAGGACTTGCAAAGCTATCTCTAGTGCTGCTTGTGGTTGGTTTTGCTGTAAGTAAAATGGGATTCTTAATTCATATACTTTGACTTTTTCTAGCTGATTTTTCGCTTGCGACAGAACAATTTCCGAGAGCTGTTGCGCTCGTCCAAAGTTAGTATTCAGGTATTCGGCTTCTAGTGTTTCTAAGTGGAGATCCCGTGTCAAATCGTAGTGACTTTGCCAGCTCGATTCTGGCAGAAGTTCTAACCCTACATTCAAATATCTGACAGCGGCTTCATAAGCTGTCGCAGCTTTTGCTTTTCGCCCCGCTATTAAGTTAAAGTTGGCTAGTTCATCTTTTTCTGACTGCTGCGCGATGAATTCCACGCCCATATTTAACTGGTTGACAATATCAAATATATTCTCTTCCAGGGATTTTTCTGCGTATTGATTCAATAATAGCTTGCCAATTTTCAAGTGCGTTGCTTTTTTCTGATTTTCAGGAATCATTGAATAGGCTGCTTGTTGCACCCGATCGTGTAAAAATTTGTAGCCAACTCTCGATTCATCAAAAAGTAGCTTTCCCTGTTCTTCTGATTGAAAAGCAAGGGGGATTTTGTAGTCGTTACTAAGGGGTAAAATTAAACCTGCCTGAAGTGCTAGCCACAACTCATCGGCTGTTTCTAGCGGTGATTTTTTATTAACTATCGCGCAGACATCTAAGTTGAAACGGTTGCCAATACAAGCTGCTAATTGTAATATTTTTTGTGTGGCTTCTGGCAGTTTTTGAATATTTCTAGCTACGAGTTCGACAACATTATAATCAGAAATTCCCAGGGATTGAATCTGCTTTATGTCCCACTGCCAGTAACTTTTGATAAAATCAAACTTTAACAGTTTTTCCGAGTGTAGAGTTTTAAAAAGTTGTGTTAAAAAGAAGGGATTTCCCTGAGTCTTATTGAAAAGCAAGTCTCCTAGTTTGATTGAATTGTTATCTTCCTGAAGAGTATCGGCGACTAATTGACGGACGTTGCTAATATCTAAAGCTTGGAGGACGATGTTATTCACAACGGCACCTGTTTTTTCAATCTCTTCAATGGTTTGAATCGTCGGATGAGTTGGACTGACTTCGTTATCTCGATAGGCTCCAATTAGTAACAAATATTCGCTATCGGTGTCTGTTATCAAAAGTTGGAGCAACTTCAGAGACGCTGAATCTGCCCACTGTAAATCATCGAGGAAAAAAACCAGCGGATGTTCAGGTTTAGTGAATACATGAATAAATTTTTTATAAACTCGGTTGAAGCGATTTTGAGATTCAGTTGGCCCTAGTTGGGGAACTTCTGGCTGTTCGCCCATAATCAGTTCTACTTCGGGAATTACGTCGATAATTACCCGTCCATTTTGTCCCAAAGCTTCTAGAAGTTGCTCTTTCCAAATTTCTATATTTTCAGAGTTTTCTGTTAACAATTGCCGGATTAATTCTTGAAAAGCTTGAATTAAAGCTGCATAGGGAATGTTTTTTTTAAATTGGTCAAATTTGCCCGAGATAAAATAACCGCGCTGGCCTACTATTGGTTTATGAACTTCTTGCACAACGCAGGTTTTTCCAATCCCTGAATAACCACTGACGAGCATCATTTCTGTTGAGCCAACTGCAACTCGTTTAAAGGCTGCCATTAGGGTTGCAACTTCTGTTTCTCGTCCATATAGTTTTTGAGGAATGAGAAATTGACCAAATCGATCCAATTTACCCGCTGTGAAATTTTTAATTTGTCCAGATTTTTCTAATTGTTTAAGGCATTCTTCTAAATCGGCTAAAAGCCCCCGAGCGCTTTGATATCTCTCTTCAGCAGTTTTGGCTAATAATTTCATTACGATGTCAACAACCGCTTTGGGAATTTCTGGATTTAGCTGATTTAGTGACCTGGGTTGTTTTGCAATGTGGCAATGCACCAATTCCATGGGGTCGTTAGAATTAAAAGGTAGCTGACCCGCAAGCATTTCGTAGAAGGTAACGCCAAGAGAGTAAAAGTCTGTGCGGTAGTCAATTGACCGATTCATTCTCCCAGTTTGTTCGGGAGACATATAGGCGAGTGTGCCTTCGATGTAGTTTGGGTGACTGATGCTAGGATTTTCTTTTTCTAGGCGGGTGGCGATGCTAAAGTCGATGAGTTTGATTTGCCTACTTTCTGGCTTGATAAGGATATTTTGTGGTTTAATATCTTTGTGAATAATTTGGTTCTGATGCAGTTCTCCGAGAATTTGGGCTAGTTGAGTGGCGATTTCAAGAAAGTTAATTAAATTTGTTTTTTGGGATGTAATATATTGTTGAAGAGGCTGTCCGCCAAAATCTTCTAGAATCAGAGCAAGTCCGTGTTCATAAGGTTTTAATTCGATGGGCTTGATAATGCCTGGGATGTTTAAAGAGTGGAGGATTTGATATTCATGTCTGAGGCGGGCGATTTCTTCTAGGGTCGGATACTCAGCTTTGAGAGTTTTAATGATGACAGGAGTGTGTTCTAGCTCGTAGCGACCTTGATAAATAACGGTTTTTGTACCTTCGTGGAGCGAGGCGATCAGTTGATATCCGGGTAGAGGGGTTCTCATTGTATATTTTTCAAAGGGGTACGGTACTGAAAGAGCATGATATTGATGAACTCTGAGTTGATCGATCGTCTTGTTAGTTTTTTATATTGTACCTTTGTATCGAAGATTACTTTCGATATAAAACAAAAACTTAAGATTTAATTAATTAAATCTTAAGTATTGACAAAAATATAGTTATCGGATAAAAAGTAGAAGCTTTATCGGAAGACAACCAGACTACCGCAGTTCCCTACTGCCTTACTCTGCGCCTATAAGTGTGGGGATTAAATTCTCTGAGGGGGTAGGAGCAGTCCCCAGAGCTACATCGCCCCAGCGCATAATACTGGCAGCAGAGCTACCTGAAAATCCGTGAGAATAAATCATCACTAAATCGTCTTTTCTGATTTTTTTCAAGCTGGCTGCATGATATAAAGCAGCTATAGCTGAAACCACAGAAATGTTGCCATATTTGGGAAAAATGTCGATAATTTTCTCCCCTGGGATATTCATTTCTAAAGCGCAAAAATCGACATAACCTGCTGCTGGCGGGTAAAAAATAAAGTAGTCTATATCCTCCACTTTCATTCCCGATTCAGACAAAACTTTTCCGCAGCATTGCTGGAAGTATTTAATGAATAAAGAAGTCGCATATTTCACAGTCTCTTTATTAACGGTAATGAGTCCTTTTACATTGCCCATGCTATCTACAGTAAATCTGGGATAAACTACTCCGCAGGTATCGTAAGTATTTGTTGAATAAGAATGAAGTAAACCTTGTCCTTCTTCTAATTTTTCAACAATGAAAGCGGCTGAGCCATCTCCAAGAGTGAATGAGAAAGAGTTGGTATATTCTATATGCTGAGAATAATTGCAGGATAAAGAAACTAACACCCTATTATATCTTTTATCCCTGATTAAAGCAACAGCATTGTCTAAGGCTAACAGAGCGCCTCCACAGGTGGCGTTCAAATTCCAAGCGACACCTCTAAAGCCTAGTTCTTGTGCTATCGGAGTAGCGTTACCAATCACTAATTTTTCTGGGTACATCGCGCAAGAAATCAGCAAGCCAACATCGTTGATTTCTAATTTACTGGCTTGTAAAACTTTTTGGATAGCTCCACATTCAAGAGAAATAGAACTTTCGCCTTCAGCCAAAACTCTTCGCTCTAACGTTCCCCTGAATATATCGTCTCGGTACGGTTTTACCGCCTGTACCCAATTGGCATTTTCTTGAGTATCATTATCAAACAACCGCACTGTTTCATTTTTTTTCTCAAGTTTAGCTAAAAACTGCGGATGATTGTTTTTCCAGTAATCGTTAGTACGTACACATTCGGGAAAATTAACTGCAATGGCCCTGATTCCTACAGCTTGACTCATCTTGAAAAGACTCCTTGGAACAATATAAAATAACTAAAAGCTTGGCTCTTTGCCAGATTGTATTGGCTACAAAAGGAAAAGGAAAAATATTTACTTTTCGCCGTTTCCTGTTTCTAAGTTCTAAGGTTTACAGTTAGTAACGAGAGAAACCTTAACTTTTTACGGATGGCATTCGGATGGCCAGTTCTTGCTCTCGCAAAACCCGCTTCAACACCTTACCCGTCGCATTTTTCGGAAGGGAATCAACGAACTGGATAAGTTGCGGCACCTTGTAAGCAGCAATCCGCTCTGAACAAAAGGCGATCGCATCTTCGGCTACCAGCAATTGACCGGATTTCAGCAAAATATTTGCCTTGACGATCTCACCCTTAACCGGATCTGGAACCCCATAAACCGCCACTTCAGCCACTGCTGCATGTGTAGCAAGGACGCGCTCAACTTCCTTGGGATACACCTTAAAGCCAGAAACATTGATCATGTCTTTCAAGCGATCGACGATATAGAAATAGCCATCATCGTCCATCCAGCCGAGGTCGCCTGTATGAAACCAACCGTTTTTCAAGACTTGGGCCGTTTCAACCGGGCGATTCCAGTAACCCAGCATCACATTTGGCCCGCGAATGACAAGTTCGCCCACTACCCCTGGCGCGACTTCTTTACCATCGCGATCTATGGCCTGCATTTCCACATTTTCAATGGGCATCCCAATCGAACCCAATTTATATTTTAATTCGTGGTTGTAGCAAGCAAAGGGAGAAGTTTCAGTCAAGCCATACCCTTCATGGATCACCAAATTGTGAAGAGATTGCCACTTCTGAACTATCTCCGCTGACATAGGAGCAGATGCACTAAAGTAGTAACGGACTGAACTAAAATCGCACTCAGACGGGTGCAGTTCTAACAGTTTGATGAAAACTGTCGGCACGCCAAAAAACATCGTGATCCGTTCGCGAGCGATCGCGCTCAGAATTTCCGCAGGCACAAAACGGCGCTGCAAAACAATCGTTGCGCAAGCATTAAAAGCGCTATTGAGAATAGCGTTTTGACCGAAACAATGGAATAGCGGTAAGTACAGCAGCAACCGATCTTCTGGCTGCATTTTACAGCAGCGGTTTTTGGCATAAATATTGGAAATCACATTGCCGTGCGACAGAGTAGCCCCCTTGGGAAAACCCGTCGTTCCGGATGTATAGAGAATCGCTGCTGGCTCATGTCGCTCCATTTTAATAGCCCGCGCTTCCGGCGAAGCATTTGCCATCATTTCTTCCAGACTGCTTCCTTTGTTCGCTTCACTTTCAGCAATCAAAATGTGTTCGAGATAAGCTAACTCCGCATCTGGGACTAGTCTACTCAATGATTCGGTGGTAATAACGACCTTAGCTTCACAATCATTAAGGATCAATCGAACTTCATCACATTTGAGCATCACACTGATAGAAACTGCGATCGCGCCTATTTTGAGAATGCCCAAATAAGATATGACAAATTCAGGAATATTAGGAAGGAAGAGAGCAACGCGATCGCCCCGCTTGACTCCCAATCCTTGCAAACCATTAGCAGCGCGATTTACCAATTCGTTAAGCTGCTTGTACGTGAAAGATTTCCCTTCAAAAATCAAGGCTGCTTTGTCAGGGAAAAACTTTGCTCCTCGCTCGATATGCTCTGCAATGTTCATCCCTATTTTATCCTTTGTAAAATTGCGGCAAAACAATAGGTTTTGTTTTCAAGATTTGGATGCACTGGTGTACTGTCGTTAAGGCAAATCGAAAACCACTAACTAAAGCTTTTGAGAGCTGTTTCTTTTCTAAGGAAACATCCCCGACGTAACCAGGGCGAATTGCCTGACAAATTTGTTGCCAATCCTTCGGTTCAAGTTGATACACTTTGACGCACTGGCACACAGTATGCGTCAAAAACCGTTGCTGATTTGACAAGTTTTCTGCTTTTTTAATTGGGGAAATTTCTAGCTTAAAAGCAGTTTCAGAGATTTTAGCTGAAATCTTGTGAGTAACCATTTTTGTGCGTTTCTAGTAAGGTTCAACAATTATTTGCAGCCGCAATTTTTTGACGGTTTGTGTGACCGACAAGCAGGTCTTAACGAGTTAAATTTTGAACTCATTTTTTACACCGTTTTGCAGGCTATTCTTAGCTATCAATTGATTCTTTTGCGCAGGAAGAGGAAAAAAAGGTAATAAAATAATGTGATTTTTTTGGCAAAACTTCTTCCCCTTCCCCTTCTCTTTCCTACTTCAAACTTGATAAAATCTGGTTCACAGCTTGCACAATCTTTCCTTCCTGTGCAATGTCAGCAGCAATCAGGGCAATGTGTATATCTAAAGATTGCTCGTTGTCGTTCCAAATGTAAGATTTGTCAACATTCGGCGGCTGTCCCACAACTGCGCGCACAGCCTCATATAGCGGCAAACTAAGTGGCGACAAACACTCCCGCGCATCATAGTGACCGGCAACTTGATGGGTTCGCAAGTCAACAGCTTGGACAGCAAACATTAAAGCTACTGCCATATATTGCTGAAAGATTTCAATTGAGCGACGAGCTAAATTGGCTGAAGCGAATCCTTGGCTATTGATATTCTGATTGAATTGTTCAGCGTGAGTGGGAAAGCGGTCAGCAATTGAGTTTCCGTAAAAGGTCAACAACGGCATAATCGAGTTTCCAGTTATTTGCAGAGCTTTTAGACCCATGTTGACCTTACGGCTCGTGTTACCAACTAAAGACGGTGACAGGCCGTTATTAAATTCCGGTGCAACCAACAGCGCTATTTGCACATCCAGGTGCTTAGATAGCAAACCTAAAAGATATCGCAAACGATCCATTCCCACACCAACATATTGTCCGAGAAAATTGCCGCCGTGATAGCAGGCTTCATTCTCAACGTCGATCAAAGGGTTATCTGTTACCGAGTTTATTTCTACTTCAATCTGCTGAACAATATCTGCCAATCCATCAACAATTGGCCCCAGATATTGAGGCAAGCAGCGGAGCGAATAGCGGTCTTGAATAGGAGCTGCACCCCGGTAGTCGTGCTTACCATCTAACTCGTTTCGGCTCAAGCACGAATCTGTAAGGAGTTCGATCATTTGGGAAGCTGCCCATATTTGACCAGAATGAGGTTTGAGGGCGTGAATAAAAGGATGAAACGATTGATTAGTACCCCCTAGCCCTTGAACCATTAGGCTATGAACGCCCATTGCTAGGGCAAGCAAGACTTGTGCGTCGCGGAGGCATAAGGCTGCTATACCAGTCATAACAGAGGTGCCGTTCATCATTGCCAGCCCTTCTTTGGGGCGCAAGTGCAGGGGGGGTAAGCCAAGCTTCTCAAGCGCTTGTATACATGACATCTCCTCACCTTGAAAGTCAACGGTAAAGGATTTGTCCAACCCAATCAGGGATCCAGTAATGTAAGCCAGGGGTGTGAGGTCGCCGCTAGCGCCGATGGAGCCAAATTCATAAACGTGAGGTGTTACTCCTTCGTTGAGGAAGGTTGTCATGCGCTCCACCAGTTCTAAGCGGACGCCAGAGGCACCGTATAGGTGTGAGTTGATCCGCAGGATCATCGCGGCTCGGACATCTGCGATCGGCAACCGCTTACCAGCCCCAGCCTTGTGATAAAAGACGAGATTATTTTGTAGAGCAGTCGCATCTTCAGTAGAGATTACAGTATTTGCCATCCCTCCAAATCCGGTTGTCACACCGTAAATCGGCTTTCCCGACTCGACAGCATCCATAATGTAGTCGCAGGATGCCTTTACCCTCTGAGAAATTTCATCCCGATTCGTTAAATAAACTTGCGAGGACTTTCTGGCAACGTTGACTACTTCATCTACCGTCAGCGATCCGTTCCCCACAGTTACGTTACTCAAATTAGGCTCAGGCCATTGGGGTAATTTTGGAGAAATTGGCTCCGTTACGTTTATTGACACTTTTTAGCTCCCAAATTCATAGATAGATGCACCCAAATGTGACTAAAGTCACAACAAACTCGAAACCGGGATGTTCAGTTGACTCTAAATGACAGAGAAATATGACTCGACACCATACTCTGCCATTCGTAACCAAATCCTTCACTTTGCTTCATAAAACAAGCCGCAGCGATTAGACCTCACCGATAATCAGCCTGCAAGCCTTATTGCGTCAAGGCTGGAAACTTAAATTCGGTTGGTGTCTATTGCGATCGGGGCAAAATAAAGCTGCACCGACGCTACCTTAGGCGGGCAGGGTTATAATTGATTGAGTTATTAAAGCTGTGAGGCTGTTACTCTGGCAATTGACCGATTACTTAATTACGATACCACCGCTAAAGGCTAAGCATACATTTTTGTTACAAAACGTTACAATGATTTCCGAAATTTTTAGGATGACTATTGAACGCTACGGGATATCTGGAAAACAGTTATCCAAGTTCTCAGGCGTTAGCGAGAATCATATTTCTGAGTTTCGACGGGGCAAGACTGGCATCTCTACTGAGGTGCTGTGGAAGTTAATCGAGGCAATGGACGAGATTAAGCCGGGAGCCCGCGTTTACTTCTGTAAGCGCCTGACGGGGGCAGAGGGATTTGGCAACAGCACCCAGCTGTCAGTGCCAAAGCAACTTGAGTCTTTGCTAGATATGCAGATATTGGTTGATGGGCTCTCTGACGACAGTTTGGCCTTGCTACTGATGGTGGTGGCGGCGCGGATTAAGAACGGTGTTTCCCCTCCTGCGAAGGGTTTTGAGCTAATTGGCTAATAATTTAACCCCTAGTTTGTGCAGGCAAGAATTTCACAGAGCTGGCCCCATTGCTGAAACCCTTGCTGAACACGGATTAAGAGAGATTACCCTGATTTCACTAATTTTTTATCTGCTCTAAAAATTAGTGAAATCCTTTCAAACGTCAAAAATTAGAAAAGAGCGGACACTCTCCCTTGAGACAACTTTAAAAGGAGCTAAGTTTGACGGGTGACAACAAGAGTCAAAATCATAGATAAAATTAATGCTCTAGCCAAGAGACTCCTCTCTCCCGAATGCTAGCATCCCGTTTTACAAAATTTCAATAGGGCTTCGATACCACATCGTCAGAATCAGTTGGCGTGCCTTGACTGATGCCTCTGAACAGTATAAGCCTATACCAAAATCGCTATGTCTTCTCCTTGCTATTATATTTTTTCGTCGAGAGGACATAATGAAACGATCCCGAACCAAGAGTGATTTCACCATTTTTATTGATAGATTCTACACTGCTGTAATTTGGCTGTAAGTGCAGCAAACTCATTGAAATTTCCAACCCAGATTTGATTACCTTTAAACTTTGCATCTACAATTCTTGTGGGACGGGCAGGAGAACCCGTCTCTGCATTCAATTTAGATGCGTAGCAGCTTAAACTCTCCAACCATCACTGAGGTAAAAGTAGCATCTCCAGGCCCCCACTTTTTTAGGCCGATAACGGTTTGAATGTCTCCCCACCCTCGGTCGCCCAACACAAGGTCGAGAATCCCTTTATGAAGTGCTCATTTTAGGTAATCGAGAATTTGGCAGTGTCAAGTTGGCATCTTGGCTCTGTGAAAAGGAAGTGAAGTTTATTTTTAGAGTAAAACAAGGGCGATACGTTCAATCAGAAAACTCTGATTATATCCTCTTGTCATACCTGGGTTTACTGCCAGGAACAAGCTTTTATTTATCAGATGTAAAGTTTACCAAACAAAAAGGATTTGGGACTTTTGACATGGCGGGTTATTGGAGCCGTAAATATCGAGTCTAACAGGAAGATGTTGCGTTGGTATCTTTTGACTAAGGTCGGGACTTTAAAGCAGTCAATTGATATTTTCAAGTATCGCAGTAGCATTGAGGCGATGTTTAAAGATTGTCAAACAGGTGGCTACAATTTAGAGAGAAGCCATGCTCATAACCAGCGTCTAAGCAGTTTGATATTATAGATAGCTATTGCTTAGAGTTGTGCTATGATTCAAGGTCAAAAAATCAAGACGATAGGAGTGCAAAAATATGTGGGCAGGTTAACTGAATACGGGCGCTCAATACGTCGTAATAGTAGTTTTTGGATAGGATTATATGGTCAATGTTGGGCCGAGCGTTGCGGAGGGAATTGGTATGGAATGCAAGTCAAGACATTATTACTGAATTAATGAGGTTCAGGGGAAACAAACTACCATTTTTTCAGAGGGGTATGAGGGCTATGTCCTTGATTCTATCAGTGTTCTGACGGGGTTGTCACCCCGTCAGGAACTCAGCTTGCTAGAGCCGATGTGGAAGTTCGGCTTGTTGGGCACGCACAATTGCGATATTTTCGCAAACATCATCTCAGCTTGCCCGACAAAGACGACGATGCAGATGCTTTGGCATTGGCGCTGTACGCCTGGGACTACTTGCATTTACCCCGGCGATTTTTACAAATCTGAGAGGGAGAAATTGTTAAAATTCGTGAACTTGTGTTGCGGCTTAACACCTCAACCGCGTGCAGTCGCCAATCATCAACCGCGCTGGGCAAGATTTAGCTTGGCAGTTTCCAGAAGTGGCACTTGTACTCGCGGTGCGCTACGGCGAAAACGTACCCTTGCTTTGGGGCTGGCTGGCCGGAGAAAGACCAAGCAAAAAGTACGATCGGCTCTACGTCGAGTCAATCGGCTTAGGAATTCAAGACTCGGTTCGTCAGCACGCCGCCAGACTTTGCAGCTTGCAGCGTGAGTTCGTGGCGATCGAGCAAGAACTATTTGACACTCCCCTGCCTAAAGGCGAGGGGATTCTTAATTCAGCGACCGACCTTAAAGCGTCCTGTCCTTGCGGCAATACTCAAACCTTTTAACCGTAGAAAGCTACCAATTAACGAGCTTGACTCAGAATCACCCCAGCGGGTCTATCTCCAAAAGCGTACTAGGATATTTACCTAGAGTTCGGGTATGCCCTACCCTACTTAACGATCCAAAAAGGAATAGTTTGTTTTTGCTGGTTGGGAACCTACATTTTCGGTTCTTAGCTGTTTAAAGAGTTTTCGCCGCTCTGCGTCCCCCAATTTATGCCTGAAAGTGTGTCTTATGTCCCGTTTCACGATGGCAAAGGAGTTTAACCTTGACTATTGCACTATACCACCTTATCCATTCTATCCGGGCTTTTTGAAAAGTTTTTCTGAACTAAAGCCGTCCTAGAAGGACGGGGTTTTAAACCCAGTTTTCCGATAAACTGCTTGCCGTTCCACAGTTTACCCGTTACGGAAAAGTTTTTGCGCGCTTTGGATTTGGTCAGCGAATTGAAGCGTTGTTACTTTCTCAGATTTACCCGCTGCAAAATTATCTTGCCAACGGCGAACGTGACGTACTCCCACACTCAATCAAAGACTAGAGTGTGGGCTTCTCCTCCGAGAATTCCCGGATTCGCGTTTTATAGTGAGGCGAACGCCCAACCCCACTTTCTTTATTAGAATTCCAGAGTTCAGGTCACGAGGCATGGATGCACCACAAGAGCATTCATGCCACCTATCACTTAACTCCTTTGAAACTCTGTTGAGGCACATTGCACAATGTTGAGATGTTCCAGCAGGATTAACTTTCACGACCAACCGCCCAGCTCTTTCAGCCTTGTACGGAAGGATTTCGTTCAAGAACCCAGCTATCCCCGCATCAGCAAAACTCTTGTTCAACCCGGACTTTGCGGATTGACCATTAGGCAAAAACTTACCCGATTCATCTTGCTTGGGTTTGTTGCGTTTTGCCATATTGGAAACTTTAAGGTCTTCTACAAAGATAACCTCAGCCTTGTTGACCAACTCACCTGCAAGCTCAAAATGCCATTGTTTGCGTTGTCTAGCTACCTGTTGATGTAACTTTGCAATGCGTGACCCAAGTTTGCGACGTGCAGTAGAACCTTTTTTTCTTAGCTCTCTTTTAGTTTGCAGTTTGGCTAATTTCTCTTCGGCTTGCCGATAAAATTTAGGAGGTTCTACCATCGTGCCGTCTGAGCAGACGGCAAAATATTCCAATCCCGCGTCAACGCCAATACTGTTAGTTTCAGTCGGTTCAATGCCAATAGTAGGAGTGTCAGGGACTGATGCATCTTCTAGAGTCAGTGTCGCATACCAACCATCTGCTTTGAGAGTAACCAATGCTCTCTTAATGACAAAACTGTCAGGAATAGGGCGATGTTGAATGAATTTGATTTTTCCTAGCTTGGGAAGTTCAATTCGATTCCCTTGGATGCAGTCAGACTTCACTCGCTGATAAGCGAAAGTGCGATAGCGGTTTTTGCCTTTAAATCGAGGCTTCCCGCTCCGCTTACCATTGATATCACCTTTGATAAAACGAGCAAATGCCAGGTCTACTCGCTTCACCATGTCCTGCAAGACATCGGCATGGATATCTTTGTACCATTCTCTTTCTGTCTTGAGAGACACAAGTGAGCGTTTCTGTCCGTAATACTCAGGCTGTTCCCTTGGGGATGCAATACTGCATACCAGTGGACAGGCATTAACTGAACACCTGTTCATTTCAAACCAATCAAATCTGTCTGCCAACAAAAAATTGTATTGATGCCGTAGCATATCGAGCCATTTGCTCATACGGCGTCTTTGGTCGGACGTTGGCAGTAGTTTGAACTGGTAGGCTAGTTTCATGAGACAATTGTACTGCATATTTAATGTAAATACAATCGTGAAACAAACAGAAACAACGACGTTTAGGCTTACTTCAGAAGAAAAAGAGGTTCTGGTCAAGTATTGCGAGTTAACATCTCGAACCCAAAGCGATGTGTTTAGAGAATTCCTACGAACATTACAAAAGAAATTGTCAAAGAAGGGGGTGTTGAACCCCCCTCTTTGACCCGCATTCCTCTCAACGCTGACCCTAAGAGGGTACAGCGTGAGGCTCCTGCGGCTTTAGCTGAAAAAGCCAGCGGGCGGCCCGTGAAACTTGCGCGATCGCGGGTGGCGGCTAAAGCCGTAAAAATGCTGTTCAAAGAGCTCCTTCGAGCGATCGCACTCTTATGGTGCAACAAACTAAAAAATGTTAGAGTGAAAAGCTGGACGCAAAAAAACGGTAATCTGGAGGGCAATATGTCACGGAAATGTCAGCTAACGGGAAAGAAGGCGAATAACGGTTTTGCAGTTTCTCACTCGCACCACCGCACTCACAAGTTGCAAGACGCAAATTTGCAGTGGAAGCGGATTTGGTGGCCGCAACAGAAGCGCTGGGTAAAATTGCACCTTTCTACGAAGGCGATTAAAACCTTGCAACACAAGGGTTTAGAAATAATGGCGAAGGAAGCTGGAATTAACCTGTACAAGCTTTAAAAAACTTGGCTAATGTAAAAGTAAGGGCGATCGCACTCTCAATTGTGCGATCGCCCTCACTTTTAGAGAAAAACCTTTACTAAAGCAACTTTCTGCATTTCAGTAAATAAGTAGTCATCTCGCCTTTGCCTTTAACTTCGATCGCGCCGCGGTTTTCAAAGGAATACTTTTCTTGCAACTGCTGATAAGTTGTCTCTGTTACCTGAATACACCCCGGCAAGCCGTGGGATTCCATGCGGGAAGCGGTGTTAACGGTGTCTCCCCACAAATCGTAAATAAATTTTTTAATGCCGATTACTCCGGCGACAACCGGGCCGCTGTTGATGCCGATTCTGATGCTGAAAGCTTGGTTATGGGTATTGCTGAAGTCAGTAATTGCCTGCTGCATATCCAAAGCCATTTCTGCAATAGCTTCTGCGTGATCCTGGCGAGGAATTGGCAGCCCTCCTACTACCATGTAAGCGTCGCCAATCGTCTTAATTTTTTCCAAACCGTGCCTTTCTGCTAGGTTGTCAAATGTCGAAAAGATGTCATTCAGCAAGGCTACTAATTGCGTTGGAGAAACTAGCGAACTGAGTTGAGTAAAGCCTACTATGTCCGCAAATAAGACAGTAACGTCAGCAAAGGTGTCTGCGATCGTACTGTCTCCCCGCTTCAACCGATTTGCTATTTCTTCAGGCAAAATATTCAACAACAAGCGTTCTGATTGTTCCTGTTGAACTCGCAGTGCATTTAAAGTATCATTCAGAGTATTAGTTCGTTCTTTCACTCTAAATTCTAGCTCTTCATTCAGCTTGTAAAGCGCCATTTCAGCCAGCCTGCGGTCTGTGATATCCGTACCGATTGCCAGCATTCCCGCGAACTTTCCTACCGCGTCAAACAGGGGTTTATTTGCCCACGATACCCAAACCAGCTCGCCGCTGCGGCGGATACTTTCATCTTCATTTCGCGTATATTGTTCTGGGTTTGCCAAAATATCTCTCAACTTTGCTGCCAAGTCATTTCCTCTTGTATCTCTCTGGGGAATGATTGTTCCCACTGCGTTTTGGCCAATTATCTCTTTTTCATCGTAACCAAAAAACTTCTGTGCAAATTCGTTAAAAAAAGTAATATTTCCTTCCGTATCTAGTTTTAAAATAATGCTGTTAGCATTTTCCACTAATTCCCGATACTTAATTTCGCTTTGCCGCAGCGAATGCTCTGCTGATGCGCGTTCGGCTACTGTGGTAGCCAACAGCAGCGATGTAACTACAATTACGCTCATAAAAGCCTGCAAAAATAAGATTGCCTGATTGATATTTTCTGCTTTGGCAAGAAAGGGGCCACCTCCCTGAGAACCGCCCCAAATGGCGATAGTGGATACAATGAAAGATGCTAAAACAGCCCCGCCCTGGCCGAATTGAATGGTTGCCCAAATTACTAAGGGAAATGGCAAGTATTCGAGGGGATAACCGGAGAGATTACCTTCACTTTTTGAGTTGTAGACTAGCCAACTGACTGTTACTAATAACAGCAGGCATATTCCGGCACCAATGCGATTTACAATTGTTTGATAACCTGTATTTGGTGAAGGGCTTAGTGCTTGTTTGTGGTGGTATACAATCAACAGCAGGGGAGTAAAAATTAAAACTCCTAATGTATCTCCGAGATACCAATTCCATCGAATTTGCCAATATTCGCTCCAGTCAACTAAACCAGTTACACAGAGGCGCAGCGTGCCGAGAGTGCAGTTGATTTGAGTGGCAACTACAGCACCGCAAAAAACTAAATTGACGACATCGATCAGCCGATCGATTGAGGGCCGAAACTTTAACTGTTGCAGCAAAGTAAATGCGCACAAAGCTTGTAAACAACCGCAAAAGGCACTAATTACTGCAAGTGTTAAAGATATGTGAAGGTTAATAGTCTCGTAAAAAAATACGCCTAAAGCTATTCCCGGCCAAATGCGGCTACCAAATAATAACATTGCAGCTTGTGCAATTCCTGCGGGCGGCCAGACGCAGGTAGCTAATTTATTTACGCCGGGGATTGAAACTGCTATTTTTGCTCCCAAAGCGTAAGCAAAAGCAATGGCAGCTACTTTTGCTAAGTATTGCCAATTTCTAGATTGAGGAAATCGCAGAAACTGATTTTTGTTGAGGTTCATACTCAGTGTTAGATTTTTAACTAACTATAGCAAGCGCGCCCGACAATTAGGAAAATTTTAATTTTTGAAACATGAGTTCTTATATTGCTTCTTCCTTCTGCTATAACTTGATACCTGTCAGAAAATAAGTGTTCATCTCGCCTTTTCCTTTGACTTCAACTGTGCCGCGACTTTGCAATAAATACTTGTCTTGTAATCGCTCATAAGTGGTCGAAGTGACTTGAATACGCCCCGGCAAGCCGTGAGATTCCATGCGGGAAGCGGTGTTAACGGTGTCTCCCCACAAATCGTAAATAAATTTTTTAATACCGATTACTCCGGCGACAACCGGGCCGCTGTGGATGCCGATTCTGATGCGAAAATCTTGCTGGTGGGTATTGCTGAATTCAGCAATTGCCTGCTGCATATCCAAAGCCATTTCTGCGATCGCTTCTGCATGATCGCTGCGGGGCATTGGCAATCCTCCTACTACCATGTAAGCGTCGCCAATGGTCTTAATTTTTTCCAATCCGTGCTTTTCTGCTAGGCGATCGAATGTGGAAAAAATTTCGTTAAGCAAGGAAACTAATTCTGGCGGAGAAATTTGGGAACTAATTTGGGTAAAACCGACTATATCTGCAAACAATACTGTTACTTCACCAAAAGTATCGGCGATGATGCTTTGGTCTTGTTTGAGTCTTTCGGCGATCGCTTGCGGTAAAATGTTGAGCAGGAGACGGTCGGATTTTTCTTGTTCTAACCGCAAAGCTGCCTCAGCTTGTTTGCGAGTTGTGATATCTTCGACAGTACCTTCGTAATAAAGCAAATTTCCATCTCTGTCGCAGACAGTATAAGCATTCTCGGAAATCCAAATTATACTGCCATCTTGGCGGTAAACTTGAGATTCCCAATCTGATACTTTGCCGTTTGTTCGCATTAAATTAATGACTTCGGCGCGGCGTTCTGGGTATACATATAGCTGGCGGTTAATATCAGTTAAATTCGCCATCAACTCCTCATAGGAACTGTAACCATAAATACGAATTAAAGCAGGGTTGACGCTGAGATATTCCCCATCAGGGGTAGTTTGAAAGATGCCGACGATCGCATTTTCAAAAATGCTGCGGTATTTTGCCTCAGCTTGCCGCAGCCCTTCTTCAGCGCGCTGGCGTTCTCGCGCTTCCATTGCGAAAGTTACAGAGTCTGCTAGAGAAACAGCGAAACTTTGTTCTTCAATTGTCCAAAAGCGGGGCATTCCTACGTGTTCTAAACAGAGAACTCCTGCTGTTTGTCCGCCTATTTGAATCGGCGTATCTAGCATGGAAGTGATGCCCAACGGAATTAGGTAAGATTCCGCAAATTCTCTAGTTCTAAAATCTTTTTGCGCGTCAAAGGCAGCAATTGCGCGTTCTTCTTGCAGTGTTTGAAAATAGACAGGATAGTCTGCTGCTGCTAATTCCCAACCGTCTGAGTGCTGGTTGAGAGCGCTATCGAACAAATCCAGGCACTCTATCTTGGATTTAGCGCGATCGTACAGCCACACGCTCGATCGGGCAACTTCCAGAGTACGGCTAGCAGTTTCAGTTATTTCTTTAAGCGCTTTTGTTAAGTCGCCTTGATTCAGCGCTTTATTTTTGGCTAAATCAATTAATGCCGATTTCTGTTTCTGTAGCTGAAGTTCGCTTTGTTTCAGGGCATTCGTCCGCTCTTCTACTCGGATTTCCAGCTTTTCATTCAGATGAAGCAGCGCTATTTCAGCTTTTCGGCGATCGGTGATATCTGTGCCGATGCAGAGGATTCCCAGGAGATCTCCCGCTGAATCAACCAGCGGTTTATTTGCCCAAGATACCCAAACGCGATCGCCACTGCGCCGCATGTTTTCATTTTCATAGCTGATAAAGCCATGAGGATTGCGTAAAATTTCATTATAAACCAGCTCTAAGTTATTCCCTTCGAGGTCTGTGTGGGGAATAATTGTTCCTACTGGATTTTTTCCCAGGATTTCTTGCACCTTGTAACCAAAGAATTTTTCGGCGAATTCGTTAAAAAAAGTAATATTTCCGTCAGCGTCCAATTTCAGAATAATGCTGTTAGCATTTTCCACCAATTCTCGATATTTAATTTCGCTCTCTCGCAGAGAATACTCTGCTGATGCGCGTTCAGCTACTGTCGCGGCCAATAACAGCGAGGTAATAGTAACTACAGCCATAAAAGCTTGCAAAAATAAGATAGCCTGAGGAATATTTTCGGCTTTGGCTATGAACGGTCCCCCTCCCTGAGAACTGCCCAAAATTGCGATGCTTGAGACAATGAACGATGCTAGGACAGCGGCTCGTTGACCGAATTGGAGCGCCGCCCAAATTATCAAAGGAAACGGCAAATATTCCAGGGGATAACGAGAAATTGAAGCGTCATTTTTCGACTCAAAGACAATGCAGCTCACCGCAATTAATAATATTAACCATACTCCACGCCAAAGTAAATCTTTTTTCTGACCTTCTGTTTGTAGTTTTAAACTCTCTACGGTTACTTTAGGGCGAATAAATATTAGGATTAAGGGAGTTAAAATTAAAACCCCCATTGTGTCTCCCAACCACCAATCCCATCGAACCGACCAATATTGGCTCGCATCTACTTTGCCCGCTAAATATAGGGAAAAAACGCCAATAGTGCAACTGATTTGAGTAGAAATTAGACCGCCAAACAAGATTAAATTAACTACATCTTTCAAGCGAGCGAGAGACGGACGAAACCCGAGCCAGCGCAGGGCAGTTACTGCAAAAACAGCTTGCAGAATCGCCCCGGCGTTTCCTCCCACCCAAACCGCGAATATCTGTTCAGTTGGGTTAACTAAATTGAGTAAAAATGTACCAAAAACTATGGCTGGCCAGACTTTACTCCCAAACAATAACAGTCCAGCTTGTGCAATCCCTGCGGGTGGCCACACCGAGGAAGCGAAGGGACTAACACCTTCAATTGACATTGCTAGCCTCGCCCCCACGGCGTAAGCGACACTAACTACAGCTACTTGAGCTAAGTATCGCCCAATTCGGGATTGAGGGAATCGAAGAAACTGATTTAGGTTCAGATTCATGTCGAGTTTTAAGTTTTAGGGAATTTCACATTTTGTCTTTAACGTTCACAGCAGAAGGAAGTTCGGCAACGGATTCGCAAGGGCGGATGTAACGGATGTAACGGATGTAACGGATGTAACGGATGTCAGGATGAAGGATGAAGGATGAAGGAAGCTAATGTAGGGTGCGCAGTGCGCACCTTACGCTATACGTTCCGCGCTAATGTAGGGCTCCACGCACACCGCACATTACCAATTATAAAGGCTTATTTGATGGCGGCACCAATCCACTGTTTCAAAGTAGAATTTACTTCATCAATGAGAATTTCATGTGATTTGTGAGCAGCTCTTTCCACAACTTCAACTTTACCTGCTTTCAGCGAGCGGCCCGGAACAATCCGATAGGGAATGCCGATTAAATCAGCATCTTTGAATTTAACTCCGGCTCGTTCATCGCGGTCATCGAGTAGGGTTTCAATGCCAGATTGGTTGAGTTCTGCATAAAGTTTTTCGGCGACTTCTACTTGTTGGGCGTCGGAAATATTGGGGATGCTAATGATGGCGTGATACGGGGCGATCGCCACTGGCCAAATTATCCCGTCTTTGTCGTAGGATTGTTCTACGGCCGATTGAGCTAGCCGCGACACGCCGACGCCGTAGCAGCCCATAAGAAAGGGCATTTCTTCGCCTTGTTCGCTGGTGTAGGTGGCGCCCATTGCTTGGGAGTATTTGGTTCCTAATTGGAAGATGTGACCGACTTCGATGCCTCTGGCACTTTGCAAGGTTTGTTCGGGGTTGTGCACTGCCCGATCGCCCGCAACGGCCGTTCTGACACCTACAACCGTTGCTGGTAGCGGAAATTCTTTATCCCAATTAGCCCCGACAACGTGGTAGCCTGATTCGTTAGAACCGGTGACAAAGTTTGTCAGGTCAACTGCGGTGCGATCGACTAAACGTAAAAACTTAGAGTTTACCTCCTTGCTCCCAGCGATATAATCATCAGCAAGATCGGGAGCCATATAACCTAGAGGTAAAGATTTAGCAGCCCATTTCCGCTGAGCTTCCGCATCGGGAACAGTCAAAAATAAAACAGTTTTAGCTTGATAATTGCCCGCTAACTTCGTCAACTCATTCAGCAACTTTACCTGATTCACATCTTGGTCGCCGCGAATGCTTACCAATACCAAGACTGTGATGCCATTGTCGTAAACAGCTTGGTAAAGCACATTTTTGACAACTTGCGTCGGAGAACATTTCAAAAATTTGCAAAGTTTATCAATTGTTTCTGTTCCCGGCGTTTCCCGCTTTTCAAACGCTGTAAAGGGCGACGGTTCCACATCAGGCGGCATCGAGACAGCCTTTTCCACATTAGCTGCATACTGACCGTCTTCAGTATAAAGAACTTCATCTTCTCCCGCTTCAGCCAACACCATAAACTCTTGAGAACCAGAACCGCCAATTGCTCCCGAATCAGCATCTACTGCTCGGAATTGCAAGCCCGATCGGCGCAGCATATTGCTGTAAGCTTGAGCCATATCCTGATAAGTCTTTTTCAGACTTTCTTCGTTTGTATGGAAAGAATAGCCATCTTTCATAATGAATTCGCGACCGCGCATCAACCCAAAACGCGGGCGAATTTCATCGCGAAACTTAGTTTGGATTTGATAAAGATGTAAAGGCAATTGCCGATAGGAACGAATCATATCTTTAGCAATTGTAGTAATTACTTCTTCGTGAGTTGGGCCCAGTCCCAGTTCTCGCTGCTGCCTGTCGGTCATGGCAAACATAATACCTTCAGCTTGAGTGTAGGTGTCCCAGCGGCCGGATTCCCGCCACAAATCGGCCGGTTGCAATTGCGGGAGGAGGCATTCTTGAGCGCCGGTAGCGTCCATTTCTTCGCGCACAATTTGGGAGACTTTTTTGAGAACTCGCCACATTAAAGGGAGATAAGCATAAAGGCCGCTACCGATGCGCCGGATGTATCCCGCACGGAGTAATAGTTTGTGGCTGGGAATTTCTGCTTCTGCAGGGTCTTCGCGCAGGGTGACAAAAAGCATTTGAGAGAGTCGCATAGCTGATTTCCTTAAAATACCGGATGATTGTAATCTCAGATTTACTTCTGATATTATCAGAGGTGAGCCGACTTTGATTAACTCCCTAAATAAAATTTAGAGATTTTATCAAAAAGCTAGGGCGGTATTTGATAATTGTCACCCTTGTACTCGGCAATTTCAGCAGAAATTCTTAAATCATGAAAAAGGAAAAAGTTTTCTATTACCTAATTTGAGGAGGTAACTCAGCGAGGTATCCAGCAATGATTTAGGATCGCTATAAGACCTCTTGCAAAAATAGCTAGGACGGGCAAGATGCCCATCCCACAAGAAAAAATAACTCTTGTGGGATGGGCATCTTGCCCGTCCAATAAATTTATGAAAAGGACTTTTGCAAGAGGTCTATAGAAACCCTCGCACGCACGCACAAAACTGATTGTGCACCTCGATCGCTCGGAATTAATAGCTCGTTTTGAGCGTAAAAATCAAATTGAATCCTAACTCGGTAACGCACTATACGATATCTAGGGTGCGCCAAAGATCGCTTTACTACTATAGATAATTGGTGGCGATCGCCCCCGCCTCAAACTTGCCGCTTTTATGCGAACTCTGCTGCTACCAGTCACATAAAAACTAATTTCTGACTTTAGACGGATTTATTTTTTACCTTCCCCAGGCATAATAAGCAGTAAGGATGAGATCACTAGAGAAGTGATTTACGGCTCATCCAAATTTCACTAATAAGGGCTTCCGTAAGATTAAGCCTGACCAAAACAAACCACCATCTAAAGATTACAAAATCCCCTATCAAGTAAAGTAGGGGTCAAGTTTTGCTATGCCTAACTCGGCATCAAAGTGTAGGAGGTAATTTATGTTAGAAAGCGAGTTATTAATGTCGCTGTACAGTCCCAAACTCAATATTTCCCAAATGCCAGTAGAAATAGATGTGCCATTTGACCACCCCGATATCGGAGGGCTGATGTTTTTAAGCCCTCAGTTTTTCGTAGCCTTAATCGCCGGAGTCATTATGGCTTTCGGCTTCCAATTCCTGTTAACAAATTTCTCGATCGCCGCCAAAATCTCAAATTGGGACGAGGCTTTACCCGACGATGACGATGATGATGAGTCCGAAAGTTTAGGGCGTAAAGTTCGGAAAATCGAAGGTTTAGTCGGGGGTTGGGTTTTAGTCACAGTTAACCTGGCTTTATTTGTGGCTTGTTTTCTGGCAGTCAAACTAACTTCAATTGCCAGCGTAGACGGAGCGGCAATTATTGGTGTGGTTATCTGGGCTGCGTACTTTTTAACGCTGGTGTGGCTCGGTTCTAGCGCCGTCGGTTCTACGATCGGTTACTTGATAAAAACTGCTTTTTCGGGCGTTCAAGGCGTCATGGGTACTGCGGGTGCAGCGATCGGCAGCAAGATGGCCAGCGACCAAATGGTCAATACTGTAGAGGCATCTGTTGCGGCTGTCCGCCGCGAGTTGAGTTCGGCTGTAGACCCGGAGAGCATTCGCGACACACTGCAAGATTATGTGGGTTCTTTGCAGTTACCGAAGCTAGATGTTAAGGAAATTCGCGGTCAATTTGAAAAGTTGCTGGGCGATGTCGATATCAAACCTCTGGCGGGAAGCGATGTTCTGAAGAATGTTAACCGCCAGACTTTTGTGGATTTGATTAAGAGCCGCACGGACTTTTCTCAAGAGGAAATAAATCAAGTTGCCGACCAACTCGAAGCGGTTTGGAAGCAAACATTCGGCAAGCAGCAAGAGCAGAAAGACCCGAATTTAGAGTTGGTTGATTTTCTCAAGTTTGCGGCTCCCGATTTGCTGAAGTCTGACGAACTCAACGCCAAGCTGTCTCAAATTCTGGAAAGTAGGGAAAACAAATCGGAATCCGGCTCAGGCCCAATGAAGCGAGCGATGCAGTTGGGTGTGGAAGCTCTTGTGGCCACTGTTTTGTCGCGGACGGATTTGTCGGATTTGGATGTTGAAAAAATCTCCGGTCAGTTGCAGCAACTGACAGCCAAAGGGACCCAACAAGCTAAATCTTTGGCTTCTAAGGTGGGCGACAAAGTGCCTGCGCTGCCTTTCAATACAGCTAAGGCTGATGTGGAAAACTACTTGCTGAATGCCCAACCTTGGCATCTCAACCGGGAGACAATCAAGCAGGAATTTAGGGATGTGATTTACGACCCGGAAGCTTCTCCCGGGGCCGTTTTGCGCCAGTTAGAGCTGTTTAATCCCGATTATTTTGTAGGGATTCTGGGCCGCCGCGAGGGGTTTACTCAGGAACAGGCGGCGGAAATTGCCGAACAGCTTGAAGCTGTCCGCCAAGAAGTGTTGGAAATTGTGCAAGCTGCTGCTGGTGAAGAACAGTCTCAAGATTTGCGCAGCCGGATTGAGAATTATTTGCGATCGACCGGCAAGGAAGAATTGAATCCTGAAGGTATTGAGCGGGATTTCCAAGCGCTTTTGGAAGATCGGGATGCTGGTTTTGAGGCTTTGCGCGATCGCCTGTCGCAGTTCAACCGCGATACTTTGGTGCAGTTGCTGGGTCAGCGGGAAGATTTCAGTCCCGAGGAAGCGGATCGGTTAATCGGGCAGCTCGAAAGTTCGCGCGATCGCGTGATTTCTAGAGCTCAAGAATTGCAAGAGCAAGCGAAATCAAAAGCGCAAGAATTGCGGCAAAGGGTAGAAGACTATCTCCGCAATACTAATAAGGAAGAACTCAATCCTGAAGCTATCGAGCGCGAGTTTCAAACACTGCTAAACGATCCGGAAGCCGGATTTAAAGCGCTGAGAGAACGCTTGTCTCAATTCGACCGCGATACGCTGGTGCAGTTGCTGTCACAGCGCCAAGACCTCAGCGAAGAACAGATAAATCAGGCGATCGACCGGATCGAATCTGTGCGCGACAACATTATCCACGCGCCGCAAATAGTTGCAGATAAAGCTAAAGAGCAGTACGAGGAAGTTACTGGAAAAATTGGCGAGTACCTGCGGAATACTAACCTGGAAGAGCTGGATCCAGAAGGTATCAGTCGGGATTTGACTAAATTGTTGGAAAATCCGAAAGAGGGTGCTTTGGCACTTCGGCAAAGACTTTCTCAGGTCGATCGCGAAACTTTAGTCAAGCTGCTTTCGCAGCGGGAAGATTTGAGCGAAGAACAGATCGAGCGGACGATCGATCGCGTGCAAGATTCGATTCGCAGCATCGTGAAATCGCCCCGCCGCTTGGCCTCTCGCGCTCAAAAAACTGTGCGGGATTTCCAAGGAAGTTTGGAAAATTACTTGCGGAATACGGACAAGGAAGCACTCAATCCTGAAGGCATCAAACGCGATTTGCAGTTGCTGTTTAGCGAGCCGTCCATGGGGATGCAAAGTTTGGGCGATCGCCTCAAGCACTTCGATCGGGATACGCTGGTAGCGCTGCTGTCGCAGCGGGAAGACATCTCGCAAGAGGAAGCCAACAGAATTGCCGACCAAATTGAATCTGTCCGCAACCAAATTGTCGAACAAGTTCAAATGGTTCAGGACAAGTTGCAGTCAACAATCGACGGTGTTTTCTCGAAAATTCGGGATTACCTCAATTCCCTCGATCGACCTGAGCTCAACTACGAAGGCATCAAGCGGGACTTGCGCAAAGTGTTTGACGACCCGCAGGCCGGATTTGACGCGATTAAAGAGCGTTTAGGTGAGTTCGATCGCGGTACTTTAGTTGCCCTGCTGAGTTCTCGTTCCGATATTTCCGAGACAGACGCTCACCGAATTGTTGACCAAATCGAAGGAGCCCGGGACAGCGTTTTAGTGCGTGCGGAACGCCTGCAAAATGAAGCCAAAAAACGCATCAAACAGCTCAAGAAAAAGACCAAGCAGCAAGCAGAAGATGCGCGCGAAGCGGCAGCAGCTGCAGCTTGGTGGCTGTTCGGTACGGCTCTGACTTCTGTGGTTGTTTCCGCTCTGGCTGGAGCAATAGCAGTAGGCGGGATTTCCGGTTTGTTTAGCTAGACTTTAAACGAGTTTCAATTAACTTTCTCCTGATTCTAGGCTGGCATAAAGCCAGCCTATTTTCTTTGACTGACACCCCATTTTTTGAGTTTCTTTCTGCTAGGACTTTGTTTTAACTGGTTCCTAGGCTCTGCCTGGGAACCGATGTCCAGAGGCTCTGCCTCGGCCCAGACTATGGAGGCAGAGCCTCCGGATATGCGTTACCAGGCTCTGCCTGGTAACGAGTATAATCATTTAGGATTGCTATATGGGCAATGTAAAAATTGAAACTTTGCGTCCAAGACTGTTTTTGTAGTAGGGAATTCTATTCGCCAAGAAAACTAGGAGGAAATACTTTAGATAAATCTAGGGACAAATCCCCAAAATTAGGGAGGGCAACTGTCTCGTTAGACAGAAAAATTCTCTTGACGCGATAACCAAATTTGCCTTGCGAGTTCTGATACGGATCGCTGTAACATTCCAAACAAGTTTCTAATAAGTTAAATATCCAATAGTCAGAGATACCCGCTTCAGCATAAAGGGGCAACTTGACCTGTTTGTCGTAACTCAAAGAAGAATCCGCAATCTCAATCAGTAACAATATATCCGCTGTTGTGGGGTGAGAGGATAGATAATCATCAGACCGATTTTGCACGATCGCGCGATCGGGTTCTGGTTCGCTGTCATCGGGCAGAATAATCGGTTGTTGCCCCCGCAGTGTCGCCCTTTCTCCCAGCAGCTTAAATAACTCGCGTTCCAAGCGTGTCTCGCAAACAGAGTGAGCAGTACCTTTAGCAGCCATGTGGATAAGTTGTCCCTCGATTAACTCAATTCGATCGTCCTCAGCAAAGAACCCCAGTTCTGTCAGGCGATGATATTCCGCTATGGTGAAGCGTTTAGCAGTTGCGATCGACATAACACCCACCTCAATACAGGTCTGTTGCGATTATAGGCGATCGTCGATCGGCTAAACAATAGACCTCTTGCAAAAATAAATAGGACGGGCAAGATGCCCGTCCCACAAGAAAAAATAACTCTTGTGGGATGGGCATCTTGCCCGTCCCATAACAACAATCTTATCAAATTGGCCTCTTCCTTTGGTTGCAAATTTACCCACTTTTGGTCAATTTACTCCCCGAATTCATGTCCGGGATCGGATCAGCCTTAAGCAAGATTCTAGCATCAGTATTTATTAGGTACATTAACTTAAGTAGCAAACAAAAGTTTTCTCAAAAATAAGAAAACTGAGCAATACATATTATTTTGGAGGCTTGAATGACATTTACTACTGCAGCCGCTGCTTACGACCAAGGAAAAGCAGATATTCAGAGCTTGAGTGTAGACGACCAATTAGGTCTGCTATGGTTTGTTTACACCGAAGTTGGCAAGTCAATAACGCAAGCGGCTCCGGGTGCTTCCGGTTCCGACATCGCTCAGGGTTTGTTCGAGCAAGTCAAACCGCTGCCCCAGGAACAACAACTACAAGTAATGCGCGACATTGCCTCAAAAGCCAATACTGAAATCAGCCGGATGTACGGCTCGATGAGTCCTGAAACCAAGCTGGCTTTTTGGTATTTCCTAGCAGTAGGAATGGACGAAGGAACTATTATTCCCGTGCCTCAAGACTATCAACTTCCTGACGCAGGAAAAGCTTTATTAGGAAAGATTCAGGGGCTGGACTTTCAGCAGCAAATTGATTACCTTCGCGGTACAGTTTTAGAAATGGGTGCTGAAGCAGCTCCCGGGGCTGGCATTTAAAAATAGGACTTACGAAAAAAAAGCCGGTTTCTCGGAGAATATTGGGTGCGAGAACGAGGCATCTAGGAAGAAACCGGGTTTTTAGCCGTTTGATGCCTAATATCATGTCCGGTAGAGCGACCCCGATTTTTGTAGGGGCGGGTTCACAAACAATACCTGCCAATAATTGACCATCTCAAAAACCCGCCCCGACCGGGATATTATGGTTAATCGATCGGACATGATATAAGTAGCTCAAACTAATACCCGGCGCGAGAAACCCGGCTTCTTCAAGAAACCGGGTTTCTCGCTGTTGTATTTTTTTTAGGTTTACGACAAAGAGGCGCACTTGACACCTAATAACTGAATTCAACGGTTCTGTTTCCCACAACTTCCGGCGCACCGACGGTTACACGCATATCTTCGCAGGCAACTGTTAGCAAGGGCTGACCTAAGTTTAAACTGGCAAAAGGACTTTCTTCTGCCACTTCTAATGCGCCTTTAATCAAACCGATGCGAGACTCAAATTTTCCTTTAAACAACAGCAAATTGCTGCGGTCAGCGCTGAAAACATTTCCGCTAAAAGGCAGCGGTAAGGCTAAACTTTGCTGGCTGTAATTGAGGCTGCACAGTGGACGGTTTTCTTGGCGAACTGTGACGCGGTAGCCTAGCGGTGCTGCCTTTACCGAATGGCTACCTTCCCAACTAAATTGAGCTAATTCTTTAGGAAGTCCCCAAATTTCGCGCCCGCCGGCTACGGAGTTAGGATTGTCTACGTAGATGTGGGAAATCCAAGGGCCCCATTTTCCTGCATAATTGGCGATCGCGCTAACTACAATTAACTCATTGTACTCCATCACCGAACCCAACCCGTAGGAGGATATATAAATGCCGCCTAGGGTTTTTCCGGGCAATAAAGAGACAATTTCTAACTCAGAGGGAACCAAGGGACGCACTCGTGCCACATCTACCAATTGTAAAGTCCCAACAGCATAACCTTGCAGGTTCCAAGGTGCAGGTGGATATACCATTTTAAGTGATTTAATGTGTGATATTTTATATTTATTTTAGCTTGGAAATTTGAGTAAGATGGCAACTCGATTGGATCATCCAGATATAACAGCTCAATCAAGCTCTCTCGATGTACTTTTGTGAAGTCGGCCAGTGGTCGGTACCCCCAATAGCCAGTCATCGCTCCTAATAAGATGAGTAACAAGACCAACCACAATTGATGTCTTGTGCCCCGAATGTGTCGATCGTCATTGAGAAGTTGCAACTGTTCTTAGAGATTGATATTGGTCACTTTGTCTACCCTGAATCAGTACATTTGCCTCGATCGCGAGCAGGGCGATCGCGTAAACAAGTCGAGCTGGGCCCAGCAGTTCGGGCTAGCGCCCGACCAGGTAGATTTCCCAGATTTTTTGCTTGCTACACAGGCGCGTGACAGGAGGGGCGATCGATCGTCCACATCTAAATTTTTCTATCCTTGTATGAAACCACCCTGCTCTCTCTTGATGGGAGAGGGGCTGGGGGTGAGGGTGAGAGTGCCTGCTGTGGTGACATTTCCAGCTAGTGTAAACAACTATCAGCTTTCGATCGATTAGCCAGCAAAAACTGCTGGGCAATCTCAGTAAATTTGTTGGGGGGTTGGCTCCCAAACAGCCCAATCCCTCTCACTGGCAAAAAGCCCAATCCCTCTCACAAAAAAAAGTTATGAGTAGAAAATTGGTGAAAGAAAAGTTATAAAATAAGTTATGAGTAGAAAATAAGAAAGATAAAAAGAGTTAATTGTATAAACTTTTGTTATGTGTAATGTAAAATAATTTTAAAATAATAATAATTAATTGTTGTAAAATTAATTTTGTGTTATTTTAATTAGAGAAAAAAACAACAATGTTTAGAACAGGAAAAAAACAATGTTTAAAAACCAAGGAACCAGCCAACCCGAAGCGTCCCAACAACAACTAGCCACGGTGAACGGCGACAAGTCTTGGGCTGAACAGGAAGAACTCCAGGAACTTGACGAGGTGCAACTAGCCACGGTCGTTGGTGGCCTCGTCGATTTAAAGTTACAGTTCGGTGGCGGGTTAATTGGCGGGTACCAACTAACGTTTAACGTTTAACTCAACTCTAATCCTAAGTAATCCAAAGAAGTTGACCAGGGAAAAAAAAAAAACAGATGGGGGAGAGAGCCAGATAACCCTAACCAAAAAAGTTAGAAAAGTCAAGGAAGAGATTGTCGAGCTGTTCCCCCGTCCCGTGTTCACACTCTAATTCCCCCTCCCCTGGGGGAACTTCTGGGAACTTTCCGATATCTGGCACGGCGGTATGGGGAAGCCGTTAGCGGGCACAAACTTTTCGGCCGGAGAGCTTCATTTCTTGGGGGGTTGGCTCCCGGAACAGCCCAATCCCCCTTTTAATAAAAAAAAGTAATAAAAGACACAAATTAAAATAATAAATAATATTGTTAAAAAATAACATTAAATGTATCCGCTCAATAAATCGGGGTAACAGCAAAAAAAGAAGGTTCACAATCTAGGCACAGCATGGTAGAATATGACG
>NZ_JAUBTO010000077.1:0-37831 GCF_036702495.1 Microcoleus sp. C2D2
GCCCGTCCAAAAAGGACGGGCGGGACGCCCATCCCACAATCACAATTAAAATTGTAAGTTATTTAATTCGCGATCCTTATCTATCAACGAGGCGGGCGATACCTACATCTTACTCGTCGTTATCTACTCCAAGTCAGACCAAGATGACATCCCAGCAAATCAAATTCGAGAGATTATCGATCGCGTTTGAACAAGCAACCACATTCATAATACTGAAAGGCTCTACCAAAAACCTGATTGCTCTGCTGAAATACCATCAGATTGAACGGACCCATGGCAACGATGTGTTTAACACCTCACTCAGCCTCAAACTCTTCTCTGGGGAATCGTGCGGGTGGTGCTAGTTATTTAGGTCTGGGGAATAGTTCGGGGGTGAGAATAGTTCAGGTGCGCGGATTGGGTAAGGTGTTACTTCGAGTGGTGGTGGTGGTAGCAATAGTGCGGGTAGTGGTGGTGGTGGTGGTATTGGTGGTTCCCACTTACAGATAGACTCTGGCTTGAGAGGGCAAGTTTTGGGAGCGATAGAATTTCCGCTGAGGACGAGATAAATCAGGTTAGTCAAGGATTCTAGCGGTTTGATGTCGCTGATTCGATTGTTGTCGAGGGAGATCGCATCCAGGTTAGTCAAGGATTCTAGCGGTTTGATGTCGCTGATAGAATTGTTGCTGAGGAAGAGCCGAGTCAGGTTAGTCAAGAATTGCAATGGTTTGATGTCGCTGATTCGATTGTTGTCGAGGTAGAGATAATTCAGGTTAGTCAAAGATTGCAATGGTTTGATGTCGCTGATTTGATTTGCTTCGAGGCTGAGCTGAGTCAGTTTAGTCAAGGATTGCAATGGTTTGATGTCGCTGATTTGATTTGCTCCGAGGAAGAGCGAACTCAGTTTAGTCAAGGATTCTAGCGGTTTGATGTCGCTGATAGAATTGTCGCTGAGGTCGAGCCCAGTCAGGTTAGTCAAGGATGCTAGCGATTTGATGTCGCCCAGAGGATTGCTGTTGAGGTGAAGCCAAGTCAGGTTAGTCAAGGATGCTAGCGGTTTGATGTCGCTGATTTGATGGCGCTCGAGGTCGAGTGTCGTGAGACTCGAAAGTTCCCGATTGGCCGCCTCACACTCAGTAGTCCCTGCTTCCCCCAACAGCACTTCAACAGTATGTTTAGTTTCAGGACTCAAATCAGCTTTTTGGCGACACCAATCCGCAAATGTTCTGTTTTCCGATCGCATTTCTGCGGCCTTCACAGACAGTATATTTCCTGATAATGCTACGATCGCACTCAAAGCAACTACTATCAACCTTGATAAATTCATGTATTTCCGTGCAACTATAACTGTCATCATTTTGTATCTCTAATTGTCCGAATAGACAATAGCAAGTTTACAAACTGTCACGACACTGCCACAAAGTTCTAAAATAACTGTGATATTAAACTTATAGCCAATAATTTTATCTCCGAAAACTCAGGAAAATACCCTATGAACGGCACAGCATCTTACACATCATCTCAAATGACCGATCGCGATCGCGCTAACCTCAGCCGCCTGATCGATTACAGTTCCATTCGATCGATACCCGAAATTTGGGCTCTCGTCCAACAGCGTTGTCCTCAAACAGTCGCCCTCCACGACCCCCACAGCCAGCCAGAAATCAAACTCACCTACACCGACCTCTACCAGCAAATCCAGCAATTCGCCGCCGGCCTGCAAGCCCTGGGCATCGAACCAAATCCAGCAGAACCAGTCCCGAACCGCGTCGCCCTCTTCGCCGACAACAGCCCCCGCTGGCTGATAGCCGACCAAGGCATCATGATGGCCGGGGCCGCCAACGTTGTTCGAGGCGCCACAGCCGACCCCGAAGAACTCCTCTACATCATCCAAGACAGCGGCAGTACCGCCTTAGTAGTCGAAAACCTGGGATTACTCAGAAAACTGCAACACCGCCTCCCGGATTTGCCTGTCCAACTCATCGTCCTCCTCTCCGACGAAGAACCGGAAACCAGCCAAACCCTAAACACAGTCAAATTTTCCCAAGTGATGACCACAGGGGCCAACCGCCCCCTCAAACCCACCAAGCACAGCCAGCAAACCCTCGCCACTCTCCTCTACACCAGCGGCACCACCGGCAAACCCAAAGGCGTCATGCTGACTCACGGCAACCTGCTGCACCAACTCACCACCTTGGGCACAGTTCTCCAGCCCGAAGGCGGCGACGGCGTCCTCAGCATTCTGCCCAGTTGGCACGCCTACGAACGCAGCGTCGAATACTTCCTGCTTTCCCAAGGATGCACGCAAATTTACACCAATATTCGCTATTTCAAACAAGACTTTAAAACTTACAAACCCCAGTACATGGTCAGCGTTCCGCGCATCTGGGACTCGATTTATGAGGCCGTACAAAAGCAATTTCGCGAACAGCCGCCTAACAAACAAAAATTGGTGAATTTCCTGTTATCTTCCAGCCAGCAATACATAGAAGCCCGCCGCATTTGCCAAGGATTAACTCTCAGTTTGAAACCGGCTTCTGCTTCCGAAAAACTAATCGCCCGCACCAAAAGCATTCTGTTGTCGCCCGTGCACGCCCTCGCCGAAAAACTGGTTTACCAAAAAGTCAGGGAAGCTACAGGGGGACGCTTAAAATGGGCGATTAGCGGCGGCGGTTCTTTGGCCGCGCATATAGACAATTTCTTTGAAATAGCGAATATCGGTTTATTAGTGGGATATGGTTTAACCGAAACGTCCCCGGTTTTAACCGTCCGCCGCCCTTGGCACAATCTTAAAGGTTCCGCAGGACAGCCTCTAGCCCATACGGAAATTAAAATAGTAGACCCAGAAACCAGACAGCAACTGCCAACAGGCCAGCACGGTTTAGTATTGGCGCGGGGGCCGCAAGTCATGGCAGGTTATTATCTCAATCCCGAAGCGACTGAATCGGCGATCGACCCTGAAGGCTGGTTCAACACTGGCGATGTGGGCTGGCTGACACCGGGAAACGACTTAATCTTGACCGGGCGGGCCAAAGATACGATCGTCCTCAGCAACGGCGAAAACATCGAACCCCAGCCCATAGAAGACGCCTGCCTCCGCAGCCCCTACATCGACCAAATTATGCTAGTAGGTCAAGACCAGAAATCCCTCGGCGCCTTAATTGTCCCCAATCAAGAAGCCCTGCAGAAATGGGCAGAAACTCAGAATCCCCCCTTACACGAAATTGACTGGAATAGCAAGACAATTCAAGATTTATTCCGCAAAGAATTGAACCGAGAGGTGCAAAATCGCCCCGGATACCGCGCGGACGATCGCATTGGCCCGTTCCGGTTGATTCGGGAGCAATTTTCGATGGAAAATGGAATGTTGACCCAGACCCTGAAAATTAAGCGCCCGGTTGTGACGGAACACTACCGCGATATGATTGACGGAATGTTTTGAAATATTCGCAGGACTTGGGGAATGGAGAAAAAAAAATTATCCCAACACCCGAGTCCCGAGTCCGAGTCCTCAGTCCTAAGCCATTAGTTCATGTTTACCAACTAATGACTAATGACTAATGCCTAATTCCCAATTGACAATCAACAACTTTATGGAACCACAATTACTCTTGAAGCGATCGATTAACGTTAAAGTCGTCGTTACTCCCCGCTGGAAAGAAGAAGCTCAACAGCAACTGCAAGCCCAAATCAACCAAATAGATTCTCAGCTACAACAGCTCGAAATGCAAGGGCAGCGGATGGTTTCAGAAATCCAAAAGCAAAACCTGCACCCCCCAGGCCCGCAAGTACAGCAGCAAATAGAAAACATTCAAGTGCAGGTGAATCAAAGAAAAAGCGAACTGCTAGAACAGAAAAACCAAAACCTGCAACAACTCCAGCAAGTGCAGGTGCTAGACCTCGAACAAGAAGTGAGTCAAGGTCAAATTGACGGCACTTTCACTGTCGGGCTGGGAGAAAACTTGATTCAAAAAATGCAAGTAGAAATTCTCCTCCGCGACGGCATAGTCGAAGAAATTCGAGGTGATATTTAGAAATTGGTAATTGGTAATTGGTAATTGGTAATTGGCAATGGATTTGGACTCATTAGTCACCGATCTTCGGACTAGAGACTGGCATAATAATAATTATGGCCGATCGCCGATCGCCAATTACCAATTCCCAAACAAGCTGTGGTGCATTTAACTTGTATCTTTGGGGTCCTCCGGATACCATTTGTGTCAACAAACAGGCTAAAACCACTTCTTAACAAGGGTTGTAGCCGAGTGTCCCTCCCCCTAAATCCCTCTTAAAAAGGGGGACAAAAGAACGTTCTTGCCCCCTAAATCCCCCGAGCCTGCAGGGTGACGAAAGAACGCTCTTGTCCCACCCCCTACTCCCCTTATTAAGGGGGGCTAGGGGCGATCGAAACTCGACTAGCAGCGACATCGATCGTGGATTTCAGTCTTAATTTGACACAAATCGATCTCCTGCCCACCCCACAAAAGTTTAACTGTATTCGGCCGTGCAATTTAAATGGCTCGGAGCTTACCGATTCCCGATTAGCAACTCAAAAGGACTTTTTACAGATGATTCGCGAAGTTTTCATGCCAGCCCTGAGTTCTACCATGACAGAGGGCAAAATTGTTTCCTGGGTCAAATCGGCCGGAGACAAAGTAGAAAAAGGCGAAACGGTGGTAGTGGTTGAATCCGACAAAGCCGACATGGACGTGGAGTCTTTCTACGAAGGTTATTTAGCAATAATTATCGTACCTGCGGGCGAAGTTGCTCCGGTGGGAGCGGCAATCGCCCTGGTAGCAGAAACAGAAGCGGAAATCGCCGTCGCTCAGCAGCAAGGAGCCGCCGCCCCAAGCGCAGCAGCAGCCCCCGCTCCCAGTCCCGCTCCTGTCAGCGCAGCTACACCGTCAGCAGGTTTGCAGCAAAATGTCAGCCGCCAAAACGGCCGCAGCGTCGTTTCTCCCCGCGCTCGCAAGTTAGCTAAAGAATTTAAAGTAGATTTGAATTCTATCAAAGGCAGCGGGCCCAACGGCCGCATTGTCGCAGAGGATGTGGAAGCAGCAGCCGGGAAAGCCCAACCCGCTCCGGTTCAGCAATCGGTAACAGTCCCCGCAGCACCCGCACCGGCACCCTCGGCACCCTCCGCACCAGCAGCACCCGCCCCCGCACCAGCCAAACCCGCACCCGCACCAGTCCCGGCGGTGGCAGTTTCTGGTCAAAGAGTACCGATGAATGCGCTGCAAAATGCGGTGGTGCGGAATATGGAAGCAAGTTTGAGCGTGCCGTCTTTCCGCGTCGGTTACACAATTACTACTGACAAGCTGGACACGCTCTACAAACAAATTAAGTCGAAGGGCGTCACGATGACGGCTTTGCTGGCGAAAGCAGTAGCAGTAACTTTACAAAAACATCCTCTGCTGAATGCTTGTTATGTGGAGTCGGGAATTCAACACCGCGCTGATATTAATGTGGCGGTAGCGGTGGCGATGGACGGCGGCGGTTTGATTACGCCGGTGCTGCAAAATGCCGATCGCCTCGATATTTATTCGCTCTCCCGCACTTGGAAGGATTTAGTCGATCGCGCCCGCACCAAGCAGTTGAAGCCTGATGAATACAGCACGGGAACTTTTACTCTTTCCAATTTGGGAATGTTTGGAGTAGACAAGTTTGACGCGATTTTGCCCCCGAATCAAGGCTCGATTTTGGCGATCGGCTCTTCGCGGCCGCAAGTAGTAGCAAACGAGGAAGGCTTGATGGGAGTGAAGCGCCAAATGCAGGTGAATATTACTTGCGACCACCGGATTATTTACGGTGCTGACGCTGCATCTTTCTTGCAAGATTTAGCGAAATTGATTGAGACCAATCCTCAATCTTTGACGCTGTGAACGAACCTGACGGTCAACTGAGTACAGTTAGACCGCAGGCTTCTTTTTCCTTTTTTGCAAAAGCTTTTTTGAGTGACGCAGTTCCCTCGCCACTTTCGTAACTTAAGCCAATCTTTTTGATAAGTTTGGCTGAGTTTTCATCTCGATCCAAAGATTCTCCGCAGTGACAATAATGCCATCGCTCCGATAATTCTTTAGGGAGTTTGTTGAGGCAATTCCAGCAATGTTGAGAAGTTCCTTTCGGGTCAACAAATAAAATGCTTTTACCCAATTTCCAGGCAACGTATTTGAGGACAGCAGCGAATTGACCATGAGCAGCATCAAGCATTGATTTACTCAAACCACTTTTAGCTGATTGGTCATTCGCCAAATAAACCAAATTGCCATTTTCAATATCTGTCTTAGGCTTAGCACGCCTGGTCAGATTCTTGATACTCAGGTCTTCAACAACTAAAATATCACATTTACTAAGTAACTCATGTGCTATTTTAAACTGAAAATCCAGTCTAGCCCTAGCTATGGACTGGTGAAGCTTGGAAATCTTGTCCTTGATAATCTTCCAAGGCTTAGAACTCTTAACTCTATTAGCTAGCTTCGCTTGAAGTCTTGCTAATTTCTGGGCCGACTTCCTCAAAAATCTAGGATTTTCAACTCTTTCACCATTGGAAAGGTAAACGTAATTAGTGATTCCTAAGTCAATACCAAGAGTGTTTTCGTCAGTCGGTTGAATTTCTGCAACCGTTACGGGAACCGTTTTATCTTCTAGCGTCAGGGAAATATACCACCCATCCGCTTCTGGGATAACTGTTCCTGTCTTAACCTTGAATCCTGTTGGTATGGGACGATGAAAAACTATCGGTACTTGACCTATTTTCGCGAGGTTAATACAAATCCTATTTTGCTCATCCTTAATAATATCTAAATTGTCTAATTGAGGATAAGTGAAAGATTTGTAGTAGTGAAACCCTTTGAACTTGGGCTTACCTCTACGATTTCCGTTTTTGTCGGGCGTGGTAAAATTTGAAAAGGAAGTTTCCACTCTATTTACTACATCTTGCAAGACCTGAGAGTCCAACACTTTGTAATCAGGAAATAGTTTTTTTTGTGTTTTTCAGAGCGGCTAGCTGTATGGTTTGCCACTGCACATAACCGCCTTCAATATTCGAGAAAATATCACCTTTCCTAGTTTAAAGGATTGCCTGACTCATCCTTCTTCCTGCCATCTCTAGTTTGCACCCTGGTTAGGGGAATATTTTGATAAATCTCCTCAACAGGAACTATAGAAACAATTAAAGGGCAGGCGTTGATAAGCTGTTGTGCATTTAAATTGTATATTTCGAGTCCCGATCAAAAATCGTCAAATCCTCTCCCCCTCTCCCCTTCACCCCCTCTCCCTCTCTAATACCATAGGCAATCTAGATGCAACACAGCTTAGGTGTTCTCGTGGATTCCCACCATCTAAACCTTTCACCCAGACGGTAGTTATATTGCCGACGACAGAGTTCTAGATGAGCCACAATCGTTGTTAGTTGGGCTTTTGTAGGCTTGAGGCGGTATTTGTATGTGAGTTGCATTAGAAATTTCCTTTGTTCGACCTTTGCACAGTATAGTTGGTGTATGCCAAAAATGCAACACCGACAAGAAAAAATATGAAAAACGACTTTGTGTCAAACGCTCGCTCGGTTTCAGACCTCAAAGCTCATTTAGTTCTGTGTACCAAATATAGACGTAAGGTGTTCAATGCTGAAATGCTAGCCAGACTTAATGAAGTATTTGCCGACCTGAGTGAAAAATGGTCGTGCAAGCTCATAGAATTTAATGGTGAAGAAGACCATATACACTTCCTGTTTCAGTATTATCCGCAGATGGATTTGTCAAAATTTGTAAATAATATCAAGTCTGTGGCAAGCCGCCGACTCAGAAGCGAATTTCCTGAAAGGGTGCATGAGTTTTATCACAAAGAAGTTCTGTGGAGTAGCTCTTATTTCATAGCATCTTGTGGGGGTGTTACTATTTCAACGCTATTAAGGTACATTGAAAATCAAGATGCTCCCGAAGTCTAATTGTCGGTTTCCGTCCGCGGCAACCGACGCTTCTGGACATCCCTGCGGTGATTTATTCGGGGTACTTCCCGCTAGCGCTCAGATGTATCCCCTTTAAATACACGCCAGGGACTTCCCGGCTGTTAGTTAAACTGAATATGGGCGGCCCAAACGCTGCTGCCAGCATTTCTTAATTCGACCAATCCGATTTACCTTCAGCGCTGGCAGCACTGTCTTAAAATCTAAAATCTAAAATCTAAAATCGAATGACAATAATTTTAACCAATGACGACGGAATAGACGCTCCGGGGATTCAGGCACTTTTGCAGGCTGTCAGCGGCAAAACTATTATGGTGGCTCCGCAGGGGCAATTGTCGGGCTGCGGGCATCAAGTGACAGCCCACAGTCCGATTCATGTCGATCGGCGATCGGAAGTTGAATATGCTGTAGGGGGAACACCGGCCGATTGCGTGCGCATCGCTCTTCATCACGTTTGTGCGAAGCCGGATTTGGTGCTTTCGGGTATTAACGCGGGTGGCAATTTGGGGGTTGACGTGTACATTTCGGGTACGGTTGCGGCTGTGCGGGAAGCAGCCATGCACGGTATTCCGGGGGTCGCAATTTCCCACCGGATTAAAAGGCCGCTCGAAATAGACTGGGATGTCGCTACTCGCTGGACATCGCGGGTGTTGGCGGATTTGCTCAACCGGGAACCAAAGTCTGGGTGCTTCTGGAATGTGAATTTGCCGCATTTAGCGCCGGGAAGTGCGGAACCGGAAATTGTGTTTTGCCGGCCTTCGACGCAGCCGCTGCCGGTGGTGTACCGGATTGAGGGAGAATACTTTTATTATGCGGCAGAGTATGGATCGCGCGCTCGGGCGGCGGGGACTGATGTTGACGTGTGTTTTGAGGGTAATATTGCGGTGACTGAGATATCGCTGTGATAGATTTGGGCGATCGAACTATATTTTTTGGGCAACAAAATCTAAATAGACGATGTTAAATTCGATCGGCTACGGAAGGTTTCATATTCATGGCTAAAAACAGATTTCATTATACTTTGGGTTTAGCACTGCATATTCCCTAGATATAATAAACCTGTTTTCGGATAATCCCAAAATAGGATATGTGAAATACCCAAACTAAACGGAGTACCGTTATAATTCGGGCGGGGTGTCTCGTTTGCCGTCGCTCTATTGGGGATATTCATTGCTGAATATTCGTCATCAAAGACGATCGGAGTCTTACACAGCATCTCTGAGCTTTTACGCCCTTTATCCCCTCGTAGGGAACCCACGCATTCGTCCTATTTCCTAAGACCAAAAACTCTTTTCGTACAACAAACATGGGTTATTTTTTACAGCAGGGCCTACCATACTAACCAGCGGTCTGCCTTTTCCTCCTTTCTCTGGCAGTTTCCCGGTAAGCATATTACTGCTACTATGACCGTTTTGTTATTACAGCCGAGTGAGTGGGTCGCAACCATCTATATATTGACTCAAATGAACTCTATATGCTAACTCTTTCTATATTTTTGTTTGGCTTATATCCCAACACCGAACCGGGTACAGTTACGGTGTGGGACTTACGCCAATTGAGTTAAAGCTGTTAAAAATCGATAGTAATGACAGTTGAACAAAATTAATCACAATCCCGAGAGTTGCAGCTATCTCTACTTGCGGCCGTCCGTGCTACCATAATTTTTTTTGTCATCCTTCGGCTTAGCAACACCATCAGGTTGTTTTTTTGGCTTTTTGACTTCTTTGTTGCTTTTTCTTTCTTTTGACATGATCTTTCCTCAATTTTGACTCAGCATAACATAGATTGACACATCTGCCTAACTGCCAGTAGAGAGGGCGATCGTATACAGCTCTTACTCGCTGTTAGTTTTGTAGAATATGCTGTAGATTATCCGCTAGGTTTTGAACGAATAGCCTCTACCGTTAGGCATATCGATAAATCCCTCAGAAGTACCATGTCTGAAATTACTTTTAACCCCGATCGACTCAAGGAAATCTTGAAAAGCGCGATCGTCGTAGAACAGCAGCGAGACAACAGAGAATTATTCTCGCTTATTAAGCTGTTCACATCTAATTTTAATGAAAAATGAGAGTATATAAAATATGGAGCTACGACTGTACCAGCCTTCGCGACACCCGGCGCGAACACAACCAACAAATTTGCAGTCTTAGTTAAAAAAAGCTGTTCGCCACAGTTGGCAACAAGCATATTGATTTTACTATGGATGCATGAGGGAAAAACCTCTCCCGAAAGTAGTAACTTTTTAGGTGGTAGCTATAGCACATTAGCATATTTGTGTGTAGATGGAGACTGGGAGCATCTAGAATCACGGCGCGACAGACGTGAAAAAGGTAATTATACAAAAGTCATTAAATGAATATATAGAGTTGTAAATGCAACACTTTTGATAGTTTTCGAGTGCCAACCTTATAATAAGGTTTTCAGGGCGCTCCTATCAAAGCACGCAACGCTTGCCGAGGCACAAAAGCTTTCAAGGGAAAATCAAGGGTTTCAGAGTACGACCTAAAAACTGTCTGGACTATTGAAAAAGCACCAAGAATATTTAGAAATATAAAGTTAATGTCCAGCTTTCTTCAAAGTGCGATCGTATCCGCTCGGTTAGATATAAAATACTAATAAAGAGTGCATACTTCTACATAAATTTCCCCTATTAGGAATCTGAACCACTATGGAAGTAACCGAGCTGCTCAAAGACTACGAAAATGGAAAGAGAGACTTTGCTGACGCTAACCTCAGCGGAGCAAACCTCAGCGGAGCCATCTTGCTTGGGATAAACCTTTCGAGAGCTAACCTGTCGGGAGCTAACCTGAGTCGGGCGCATCTCACCAAAGCAGAACTCAACGGCGCAAACCTTTGCAGGGCAAATCTGAGTTTTGCCAAAATGGGCCAAGCCAGACTAGCGGACGCAGATCTCACGAAAGCCAATATCAACGGAGCTTTCCTCGTCAAAGCAAAACTGCCCAGGGCAAAGTTGAGTGGCGCCCAACTCGTAGGTAGCAACCTGCGGAGCGCTATCCTCTGGAACGCCAATTTGTGTACAGCCGACCTGCAATTCATCAACCTGCGGGGTGCGAACCTCACGGGAGCAAACCTCAACTGGGCAAACTGCGGAGGGGCGAAACTCAGCGGTGCAAGGCTTTTTGGCGCTCAACTAACAGGTATCAATCTCAGGAAAGCTTACATCAATGGCATCGACCTGAGCAGGACGGATCTAAATGGCGTCAACCTGAGCGAAGCCAAACTCAACGGGGTAAATTTGGAAGGCTCGAACTTGTTAGCTGCCAATCTCAGCGGAGCTCAGTTGCGGGGCGTCAAGTTGAGGGGAGCAGATTTAACCAGGGCAAATCTGGAGGGAGTTTCTTTGGTGGAGGCAAACCTCGATTGGGCTAGGCTGTGCTATGCAGACTTGAGCGAAGCCGATTTGAGCGGCGCCACATTCATGGGAGCCAACTTTGAGGGTACTCTGTTAGGCGGATCGACAATACCCGCATCTGTGAGCCATGATGTCTACTTAACTGCGGGGGATCGTGTCGCAGCTTAGCCAGCAGCAAAAATCAATCTCGCATCCGAGTCGGCGACTCTCGCATTAGTTTAACTTTTGATGCAAACATCCTGACTTTTGTGAGAGTGCTGCACCGGCAATAAATTTACTGATATTTGCGAGAGTTTGTAGCATCACAATTGATATCGTTTCCGGTTGGATGAGAACAATCGAGTCTCGGTCAATAATTCCACATTTCCCCATTCCCCACGGACCACTCCCCACGGACCATCATGTCGCTCGTGCAACCGGAATTGATATCAGATCACCCGATTAATTTCGCGACTCGCAAAGCAGAGGTAATAGCTCCTTCGTGCAAACCATTCCCCAAATAAGCTCCCGCATGATAAGTGTTGTTCTCGCCATTAGTCTCGATAACTTCATCTCGATATCGAAAAGACTCGACAGTGTACAGCGGCGTGTGATGTTTCTGAATGTGAATAATGTCTTTTTTGGCGATCGACTCCTCGAGTTGAAAAGCTAAACTGTACTCTCGTGGGGATGAGATGCCGCAAAGCTGATTCAAGCTCGCATTATATCCCCATCCCCTGTCCGTCTCGAAAAAATCAAATTCTGATAACTTGCGGATACCGTAGCGATCGTACATTGATGTATCCGAATGCAGCACAGTCGTTGCATAATTGGCTTTCCACGCCGAAAACCGCTTCGTTTCCGCCTCCGTCGGATCGGACAATATCCTCATAACTTGGTCTGGTGGCATCGCAAAAACCACCTTATCAAATTCCTGGATTTCCCCATCAGAAAGTACAATTTTTACAGCATCCGCACTTCTAAAAATATTGGCAATCTCCACATTCAGCCGTATATCGCCCTTAAACCGCTCCAGAATCTTTTCAATGTAAGAATACACCCCGCCTTTAATCCTCACCCAGTTGACCGACGCATATTCGCGTAGAACAGGCATCGCTAATTCTGCCGGAAAATTGTCGAGCAATTCAAACGGTATCGAGTAGCTGTACATCGTCAGCAACTTCAGCCAATAATTGCGGACGCACGAGCTTTTCAAAGACTCAGAAAGGGGCACATCGTAGAAATCGTGCTGTTTAGCAAACCGCATTTTTAAAATAAATCCAGCCGAACGAGCGTAGAGACTATCCAGTCGCAAATACTCGATCAGGCGTTGGATTCCGGTGAAATTATTTTGGATAGAGACCGCGGATAAAAAGTGGGTGCCATCTTTAAGAAACAGCGCGGAACCAATCTGCACGGGTTCTAATTCAACGCCTAGCTCCTGCATAAAAGCCACGAAATTGTAAAACACAGTGGGAAATTCCAGCACGCCATTTTCTAATATTTCATTGCACTCTGATTGATTTGGCGCAACATTTTTGTTTAGCGTCCGAATGTGTCCGCCTAAAATTGGCTGCTTTTCCAACACAGTGACGTGATGCCCCTGTTTATCGAGCCAGTAGGCTGCTGCCATACCGCTCGCTCCGCCCCCAATAATTGCAATTCTCATAGTTCACTCCTAGATTGATAGAAGGAAGTTCGGCAACTGATTCGCTCGACGGATGTAACGGATGTAACGGATGTAACGGATGTAACGGATGTCAGGAAGTTCGGCAACGGATTCGCTTTCTTCGGATGTAACGGATGTAACGGATGTAACGGATGTCAGGAAGTTCGGCAACGGATTCGCTTTCTTCGGATGTAACGGATGTAACGGATGTAACGGATGTCAGGAAGAAGGAAGAAATTCTCGTTTCCAGATAGAACCTGGGAACGCATTTCACTGTTGCTATGCCTCGTCATTTTTAAGAGGAGGCAGAGCCTCCAGAAATTCATTCCTTGGCAGAGCCAAGGAACGAGATAATGAGAGCAGAAACGAGAGATTTTTAAGAGCAGGCAGAGCAAGAGTGAAATTCATTCCTTGGCAAAGCCAAGGAACGAGAGAAACAGGAAAATAACCAATTGCCAATTTTCCTTAGCCTAAAATCGCATCGCCGGATAAACGTTGATAAAGCAGCGCCCCCGTCCAAAATGTCGGTGCAAAGCCTGGATAGCCCGAGGAGGCGTTGCAGAAATAGAAATTGTTGAGGGATGTTTCATGATTTAGTCGATCGACCCCCATGTTGCGCGGCGTCAGGCTGGAACCGTAGGAATTACCGTTAGGACACCAACAGAAGCGCTCGTTAGTCGTCGGACTTCCGGTAATATGAAAGACCATGTGTTTGCGGAAATTCGGAACATAGTGTTTTTCAACTACATCTAAAATCGAGTCCAGAATCTCTTGTTTTTTCTGTCTGTAAGCTTTGCGATCTGTCTCCCAAAGCTGTTTAAAATAGCTGTAATTAGCAACAGTCAGAAATTCGACAATTTGACAATCTTCTGGACAATCCCGCCGCGCTTCCGTCAGTAAAGTTGGCGTTGTAATTGCAAAGCTCGGACGAGAAAAATCATTTTGCTCATACATTTGAGCAAAAGCTTCATTTAGATCTAAGTGTTCCGTATGAAAGGTATTCCACTTGCCAAATCCATAGTCTCGGAGAGCGATATCTTTGACAACGCAGTACACCATGTAGTTAGAGGCAGAATATTCATAGTTGAGTTTCCGCCGCACTTTTTTAGAGAACAGTTCCTCTCCAATCATCTTGGCCGCTCTTTTCGGGTCTAGGTTGCAAATCACCGTGTCGCCCGTGAATTCATGGGTTTGATGGGTGGTCAAATCCATCGCTTCAACACCCGTTACTGTTCTGTTTGTTACCCTAAAATTCGTGACTTCATGGTTTAATAGAACTTTCCCCCCGTTGGATTCAATGACTTTAACTAAAGAATTGATGACATCTTCAAAATGCTGCGTCGGGTAAAATGCGCCTTCTTGATAGCCTCTAAACAAGGCAATCCAAGCATAGAAAGAAAGCTGATTTGGAGGGAGCAAAAAGTCCGGCCATTGCAGGGCTAATAGGGTTTGGGCGGCTTGCGGGAGTTGGAACTTGTCGAAAACGTCCTGAAGTGTACTGTTGAGGTGTTGGACAGTACAGAATACGTCACCGAAATTTTTGAGCAATTCAATTGGTTTGACGGGAGGAGCGAGTTTTCTGAGTCCGTTGCCGGTTTTCTCGACTTCGTTGACGAATTGGCGAATTCTCTCGCCCGCTTCGGGAAACAGCGCCGACAATCTGCGGATCAGTTCCTCTGGTTGGGAGGGAATGTCCAGCGCATACCCAGGCATTCTCATGTGGTCGTAGCCATTCGGATCGTACCGTTCAAAGGTGACATCTCGATCGAGACCGAGTTTTTTGAGAACTCGATTGACTGTATCTCCTTCGCCGCAGTCCCAAACGTAGTGGAATTGGGCATTAAAGGTGTATTTTTTGGCCATCGTAAAGGTGTGACCAAAGCCTCCGGGATGCTCGTGAGCTTCGAGGATGTGTACGGTTTTGCCGGAGTTTGCCATCAAAGCTCCGAAAACCAGTGCTGATAAACCACTGCCGACGATGAGGTAATCTGTTTTCATGGTAAATTTCCTCGATCGATTGAATGGGGCGATCGTTGTCTATTTAAACTAACTATCAATTCTGAGAAAATTCTGAAGTCCAGCAACAATTTTTTGAGGCGCGCTGGTTTAAGGATTGTATTAAAGTCTGAGTACGGTTGCTGTTAAGCTTAATCAAGCTGTTGCGGATAGAAATTATAGCTGCGGAGGCGGACTGGAAAGCCCGCCCCACAAGGGAAGAAACCGGGTTTATACCTTTGTTCTTAGTCTTAAGGTATAGAGTAGCCTATCTAATTAGGAGTATGTTAATTAAAGGCGCGCTCGCTTATTTGTGCGGCACAATCACATCAAAAAAAGCATCTTCCAAATCATAACCAAACATCTGCGACATCGCCATCAACTTTGATTTACTGGGGATTCCCTGCTGATTCAACCAATCAGTCAACACAAAAATTTTGTTCATCAAAAACATTTCCAAAGCTTCAGGATTGTACTGAATACCTTGGGTGCGGTGGAACTGGTGCGGCACTAGCATCGCCGCATAGCGCGCCAATTCTCCCGCTTTCCAATCCAGCAAAAATGGCAGCCAAGGGTAACAAGCATCCAAGCGGATAAACCACAGCCGCACTTCGGGAATTTCCGAAATTTCTCGCGGATCTAACTCTTCGCGCGGATACTCAATTTCAAATTGTAGCTGTTGTTCGTTTTGGGCGATCGCTCCTTCGGTCAGCCACTTTTCAATCACAGTCCGCACCGGAGACAAATCTAAACTGTTTATGCGATCGGCATCTATCGATATCATAATACTCATAAAATGTCAACTGATTTTAGATTTTAGATTGCTTCCACCGATGAATTCGGGGGCAAGAGACCCAATTGCTTGATTGTCAACTGGATACCATTTAGTTATAATACCACCAGCCATAAAAATTTACGGGAGAAGTTATTACTATTTTCCCACTGATAAGTGAGTAATAAAATATGCTAGTTTTCCAAATAGAACTCGATGAATTTGAAGAAATCGATAGTTACAGCAGAGGTCATATTACTATTCAAGGAAATTCGGGAATCATCTCCTCAAAACTCTCAAAGAGAAATCAGTCTATGATGATTTTTATATCTATATGTGACCTTCTTGATAGTGTTCGTGTACTTCTAACGAGTCCCCTAAAAAAATATAACTTTGTGGGAACTGGCTGCTCTTTTCAGTTTTTTATAGTTAAAAAGTCATCTAATAAGTTAATATTAACTAGCGTAAAAAATGAGATAATTGATGAACTCACAGAGGGGTAACTTGTTGAAGAAATTTGGAGAGAAGTAAAATTATTTATGTTAAACTATGGAAATTCACTTGAGGAAAAGGAAATTGTTTACAATGATTTGACATCTTCTATACAAGAATTTAAGAAGCAATTTAATCTCTAACAATATACCGAATCCGGCTTAAATACCCCGCTGATCTCTTAGTCGGCGTCGGCAGACTTCGTTTGTGTAGTAGCGGTTTTAACCGCCGAATGATCGAGGGGGTAAATAACCAGGATTTAGTATTATACCTAGAATATCCTGTAACTAATTAACCATTTTTCCCAAACTTGCTATCTTGCAAAGAATTACCAATCCCCTGGATAATTCCCCGCCCTATCAAACCAATTCCCCGCCCTATAACCTGAGTCAAAACGTAAACAACCCCAGCACCCAACAGGGAAATAACCGCGCGAACTCTAGGTGCGATCGCATCCCTGGTTTCCAGCAGCAAAGTCAAGGCTAACTGCCACCCAGAAAGCTGTGCTAACTCCAGATTTCTCGGAGCATAAATAGAAATTCTCTTAATTCCAGAATCGCCCAAAACAAACAGCCAAAACCTGCTTTCAAAAATAGCTTTCGGTTCCACAAAATAGCTATCCCAGCGATATCTCCACGACAAATTATTCCGAAACCGCTCAATTTCTCGTGTCGAAATCAACTTACCATCGTAAAAAATTTGCTTTATTTCTTCAATATTCGCCAAATTATTTAGTAGAGGCTGTACCACTCCGCTAGCAACTTGAATTGCCAAATTTTCTAACAAAGCTTCAGCTCGCTGCATCGCTTCCGGGCTGCCAGCAACACAAGAAATATTGTCAACTGTTAGAGGAATTTCAAATAGCAAATGTGCAAATAAATCAACTGTCATCGGTATTTTGTCAAGGATTTGTGCTGCAACTACATCAGCATCTGCCAGCAGCATCGGCACAACTTCTACACCGCTGCCTGCCGAGATATCAGCAGCGCTTCCCCCTTGACTTTCTGCCAGTTTCAAGCTTGTTTGACTGCCATCAAAAACCCGAGTTTCTCCCGTTTGCAGTGTATAGTATCTCCCAAAAAAATCTATGATTGTCGCCTCCCACAAATCCCGTAAAATAGCAGGCATTTTTTGCGACAATTGAGTTTGCTGCACTTGGGAAAAGCGCAATTCCTCCAGCAACTCCTCTAACTTCCGCAGGATGGAACTCATCAATTCGCGCTTTTTGGTCGATCGCAAAATATCGATTTCCAAAGGCAAGCCAGTCAAATTCACCAAATCAACCTGCAATTTACCCGCAGCCGAGTCAAACAAGCTACCTTGCCAATTAGTTGCAACCACCAAAGATTCAGCCGAAACTTGGGAATTCGCTAATTGCGATTGAGAATTATTTAACAAATTCTCGCCTCTAATTTCTTCTTTCTCCCCTCTGCCTTCTCCCCTCTGCTTTCTGCCGAATGCCTTCTCCCCTTTTCCTTCAAATAATAACTGACTGACAATCCAGCGAGCTGCCAGCAATTCTCTGCGGCGCCCGCTGAGTACAACCCCATCTAAAATAGAGGGGAAATCTGTCGGATATGCCGCTTTAATCTCTTGCAAATCAGCTTGGACAACCGCCAAAGTTGCATCTATTTCCCGCAGTCCAGAAAGACAAAAATAAGCCAGCATTTTTTTGTGTACTGGCGTATCAACTGTCGAATTATCTGCATTTTTATCTGCAATTGCTGCGGAGTTTTCTACTGTTTGAACAACCGCTGCATTTAGTTCTATTTCCGGGTTAGTTGCCGCATCCGTCGCCCAATAAGTGCGACCAGATGCCACCGCGCGAATAGCTTCGATTGTCAAGGAAATATCTCTACCTTTAGGACAATAGCCATTCGCGCCCGCAGCCTGTACCTGGGCCAACAGCTCCGGTGTCAGCGGCCCGCCTAGCAGCAACAGGGGCAGGTTGGGGTACAAACTTTTGAGTTGGCGACAAAAGGCCAGGGCCTCTGTTTGGCCCGATCGCAAATTTAAAGTCTCAACAGCCAAAATTCCCAAATCTGCGGGCTTCTTGGCTGGTCCAGAGCCGATCGAGCGAGCTTCTAGAATCCGCAAAGCCTCGGTTCCCCTTGAAAGCTCTGCGACAACTTCCAAGTCTGGATACTGCTCGATCGCAACTCGCAGCCCCAGCCGGAAAATCGGGTCGCCATCGATCGTCAGCACTTGGAAATTACTCACTTGATTTTAGATTTGAGATTTTAGAGACCGATCGCGCCAAAACCCAATTACTCGGGTATCAAATTACCATCAGGAGGCCCAGCCGATTCAGGAATCGAGGGCGGCGCGGGTTCCGGAGCCGCAGCCGGAGGAGGAGGTTCCGGAGCCGGGGCCTCTTGTCTCGCGGGCGGATAGTAAGGTTCCGGCTCCCTTGCGGGCGGATAGTAAGGTTCCGGCTCCCTTGCGGGCGGATTATAAGGTTCCGGCTCCCTTGCGGGCGGATAGTAAGGTTCCGGCTCGGGAGCCGGGGCCTCTTGTCTCGCAGGCGGATAGTAAGGCTCGGGAGCAGGAGCGTACTCCTCCTGCGGCGGAGGAGGCGCGTACTCCTCCTGTGGCGGAGTCGGTGCGTACTCCTCCTGTGGCGGAGCTGGCGCGTACTCCTCTGCGGGAGCTGGCGCGTACTCGCGAGCAGGCTCCGGCGGCGGTGCAGAGTTGGCTCTAAGTTCGGCACTCCAGCGCCCGATCGCACCTGCCGCCTCTGAATACAGCGCCCTACCGTAACCGATTTGGGAAGCCGTATCGATCGCCGCTCCTAGACTGCCTTGAGACGCCAATTCCGAAGCTCGATCCAGAATCGGTCGGTCTTGAGCAACTTGCAGTTCGCTCACCCACTGATAGAGATTATCCTGAGCTTTGGCGTACAAAGTCCTACCGCTCTTAATTTGCGAAGCTTTTTCAATAGCAGCGCTAAGTTTTCCTTGCTTGGCCAAGGCGATGGCTTCATCCAAAAAAGGCTGATCTTCAATAACTTCTATGCGTTTTGTCCACTGAGCCAAGAGAGTTTGCGCTTCTATCCTGCGGGGGCGCTTTTGAGCAATCAGAACTACCTGAGCGATGGCGCCCTTGAGTCCTTCAACCGTTTGCGGTTCTGCCAACTGCTTCGCCAGAGTCAGAAAAGATTGGTCTTCTATCCGCTCAATTTCCCGGCGCCAAGCTGCCACCAAAGTTTGAGCGTGAACCCGCCGCGGCTGCTTGAGCCCGATGGTTTGCGCTTGCTCGATCGCGAGTCCAAACGTCCCTATCTGACCGAAACTCGCGATCGTACTCGCCACTTGCAGCCGGAGCAAATCTTGAAACTGCACCTGCAAATTTTCAATTTGAACTTGAGCTTGCTTGTACAGAGGGCGACCCGGAGCAATTTGGCTAGCAGCCCCCCGCCCTTCCAGCAAGCTAAAAATGTGTTGCGCCAGCGGTGTTGATATCGACTGGTTCCACGTCACTGCCTGAGCCCTACCCAACTGCATCAAATCTTGAGCTTCCGCAAACAGCGGCGAATCCTGCGGCACCACAGAAGCAGCCTCGATCGCCCCCGGCAGGTCTTTCGCCCCCAACCGCTTAGTAGCCATTGCCAGCAAAGTCCGGCTCCAGCCCTCAATTTCCTTCTCAGCTTTAGCGCGGGCAAAAAGCTGCGAGTCAATTTTGCGAGCCAGGACGATCGCCTCTGCAAACTTTTGCGGAGTTCCGTCCTGCGCCAAATCTCTAGCCTCTTGCAAGCGCTGCCAGCCGTTTCTTTCCAAAGAAATCTGCTGGATCAGCTCGTTGTAGCGCTTCTGACTCCAGAAAACATTTTCCAGCTTGAACAGAGCTTGAGCATAATCCCAGGCCTTCCTTAAATCCTCACTTTTCAAAGCTGCTAGGGCTGTATCGTAGAGTTTTTGGCCCTCCTGCCAATTTTTTTCCCAAGCAGTAACAGCCTCCTGTACCTCTGGGTAAGAAGGACTGGTTTTCGGAATTTTCGCCACAATGTCCAGAGCGCCTTTCAAATCGCCCACTTCAATTTTTGCCCTGGCAAATCCCAGAATGGCTTTCGACCATTCTCCTATCAAATGTTGACCCTGCGAGTATAGCGGATGTTCTTTCGGCCAAGCCTGCACCAGTGTCATTGCCGATTCTAGCTGTTCTAGCTTGCCCGACTTAGCTGCTTGTTGAGCGCAGTAAAGTCGCTCTCCATCAGCCGCCAACGGCGACAGTTGCTGGCAATTGGGCGGCGGCGGCATCGTCAGCAACCACAGAAATGCAGCGGCCCCCGTTACTCCAAATCCCACCAGGAGACTCAGCCAGATAAGTTGCCACTGCCAAAAAGTTCTTTTTCCCTCGGTCGGCCCGGCCGTTACTGAGGAACTCGCATCGCCTGTCGCCTCTGCACTGAACTGTGCGGTCGGTTTGGGGGATGGGTTGTATTGCGGTGGTGTGTGGAATTGGTCAGATTGTCGTCTCGCCATTACTTCAGCCTGTCCTGTAATGCGCACTCTTCACGTGACACTCCCACATCAAATCATAGATTGTGATGTCGGCTTCTGACTCCTGTTAAGGAGATCGAGAACTTCCTTCAAGGTACTGGCAATCTTTCCCTCTAGGGCGTTTTATAGTGAGGTTCGTGTCTGACCCCACTGTTGGCTTCCGAGCATTTTCGGCTCAAGAAGCACGTAAATCATACCAGTTATCAAACAGTTATTCACAGATCCCGGGGCCGTTTAGCAAAAAAAACAGTATAAAGCCCCCGTCAGTCGCTCAATTTTAGATTTTAGATTTTAGATTTTAGATTTGACTCCGCAGATAAATTTGGAGCGGCTTAAGTGAGGTCTAATACTAAATTTGGGTCAGAAATCCCCTTTATTAAGACTCAGCGCTTGAAAGCGCAACTACACAAAACAAACTTTCGTCCACTCCCAGCGGACTAAAAAATCCAGGGGGTACTAAAGCCGGATTCCTTCTAAACTCTTACGTGTAGCGGGTAGAACTGATTTTTTGGGTTGAGTCGTAAATTTTATTCCCGATCGCCAAACTTGGCGATCGAGTTTCACTCTTCACGCTCTGTGCCGAATTCCGGTGCGCTACAGCAAAAAGCCCGATCGAGCGCAGCTAAATACTTGAATCATTTTATACGATTGACAGGCCGAGCAAAAATATCGGTTTTGCTTCCAATAGTCGCTGCTTTATCGGTTACGAAGCTTTTGGCGTATCGCTGACACTCGATCCTTCGGTTGCGGACTCTGCCGTTCGATATCCGTAGAAATCTATCCGGTAGTCTACAATTCTGACACCTGTTTGCTGTTGGATTTGTTCGATCAATTCGATCGGCAGTTCCACATGAACGTCCAGAATCTGAGCCGTATCAAGACAGTTGACGTGAGAGTGAGAGTCGCTGACATTGCCGTACAAGCGTCCCTCCGAGCGTTCTATGCACTCAATAATCCCTTCTCTCGACAAAGCTTCTAGATTTTGATAAACAGAAGTATGACCGATCGAATGCGCTTGTTTGTTCAGGCGATCGTAAATTTCGCGAGCCGAGAGGTGTTCTTTTGCCTCCCACAAAAGTTCTAGAATAAATCGACGCTGGCGGCTCAAGCGCATTCCCATCGCCTGACAGCGGTTTAAAGCATCTTCTAATGAACGAATTGGTTTCACAGCTACCGCCTTATAAAGCCTGATCGATTTTTAATTCTGGTACAATATTGCACGCCCACATATCCACTAATTCTAACGCAGGGTTGCCCAACTGTAGAAGGTAGAGGGCAAAAATCTCGAAGGAGTGATTTTTTTCGAGTTGCTGCTCAACTCATGCTGCCAGCACCCTCCCGAAAATTATCCCCCTCAGAAATATTGCTTTGACCAAAAAATGGGTTTCAAGCCTCGCCCATAAGCGGGCGACTTTTTTGTGCTAGACTCTTGCCGTAGAGTTTTTCCACGTCAAATGATCGTTCTGGAATTTAAAGTCAAAGGAAAAACAACTCAATACGCTGCAATAGATGAGGCGATTAGAACGGCTCAGTTTGTCCGCAACAAGTGCATCCGTTACTGGATGGACAACAGAGGCATTGGGCAGAAAGAGCTTTATCGCTACAATACAGCGCTGAGGGCTGAATTTCCGTTTGTCAAAACTTTGAATTCCCATGCTTGTCAAGCCTCGGTTGAGCGGGCTTATAATTCAATTGCTCGGTTTTACGACAATTGCAAGCGCCAGGTTCCCGGTCAAAAAGGCTATCCAAAGTTTAAGAAAAACTTTCGTTCAGTTGAGTACAAAACTTCGGGGTGGGCGCTTTCTGAGACGCGCAAGCAAATTACCTTTACCGACAAAAAGGGTATTGGCAAGTTGAAACTGAAAGGGACTTGGGATTTAAACTTCTACCAAATAGACCAAATCAAGAGGGTGAGATTAGTTCGCCGTGCTGACGGTTACTACGTCCAATTTGTAATAAGGCTCGATTTCCAGGTCGATACAAATTCCACAGGTAGAACAATCGGTTTAGATGTTGGACTCAAAGAATTCTATACCGATAGCAACGGTCATAGCGAACCGAACCCTAGATTTTACAGAAAAAGTGAGAAGCGGTTGAAGTCTCGACAGCGCCGGGTTTATCGCAAAAAGAAAGGTTCTACCAATCGAAAGAAAGCCATTAATCGATTAGGGCGAGCACACCTCAAAATAAGTAGGCAGCGTCAAGAACACGCTAAGAAAATAGCACGTTGCGTAATCCAATCTAACGATTTGGTCGCCTAGGTCGACTTGAGGATTAGAAACCTGGTTAAAAACCATTGTCTTGCCAAGTCGATTAATGATGTAGGTTGGTATCAATTCAGGAAATGGTTAGAGCATTTTGGAATTAAACTTGGGAAAATAACGGTAGCTGTTAACCCTGCGTACACTACTCAAAACTGCTCTAACTGTGGCACGGTCGTAAAAAAATCTCTATCTACTAGAACCCACATTTGCGAATGCGGACTTGAATTAGATAGAGATTGGAATGCGGCTAGAAATATCCTGAATCTAGCCTTGGGTACTACAGGTCATGTAGGAACCTGGATCTTAAATCCGAACGCTTCGGGAGATTCGACCTCTACTCAGGCTGGAGAAATCTTGTCTGGGCAAGTTGAGTCAATGAACGAAGAATCCTCACGCCTTTAGGCCCAGGAGTGTCAATCTATCTTCTACTGCCAAAACTCCTAGTTCGAGGATTTAATGGCGTGAACCAGTAACTTGGCGATTTCCGAGAGTTGCTTTTTGTTGAAAGTTTTGAGCAAAAGGTTGACTACCGCCTTCGGTTCGGCGGGAAGTGCTACTTGCTTCGACGCTGCTGCTGGGGCTGCTGGGGCGCTTGCCTCTGCTGGTTTTGGGCTTGCTGCCAAAAGTAGCAAATTTTTACTCGGAACGATCGCCTTGGCTTTCCCCCCTTGCACCAAATCCCCAGCTTCCTTGAGTTCTTTGATAATCAGCGGAGCTAAGACTTTATAAGAATTTTTGGGATTAACGATCGCCGCTCTAGCTGTTTTAACTAAATTTTGCCAAGTCTCAATTTTACCTCCCAACTTATAGAGGCGAACGCACACAGCCGTCAACTCAGAGCGACTAGCAGCCGATTCTTTCTGCTTGAACACCTGCAACATTTCTTTAAGTAAAGTCATCACTTCAACAGCAAAATTCGCCGGTACAGCGTCCGCTGTTGGAGTGGCGGGCGCACCAGACCCAGCAGCAACCGCCTGCTCTTTGCCCGATGCCAATTTATCGAGGTGAGTTTCCAGTTGAGCAAAAAGAGGCATCACCTCCTGCACGAGTTTTTCTCCCTCTTCATTCCTCAAGCCGAAAGGCCCCTCCAGTCGCCCCAGCAAGTCCTTAAGCGTATCAACTCCCCTTAAAAATAGCGATTCTGCCGTTTGGTCAACCTGCTTGACGGGCCCGTCCTTGAGCACCTTAAAACAATCTTCCAGGCGGTGAGCGGTTGTTTTAATACTATCTAAGCCGAGCATAGCCGCCCCTCCTTTCACGGAATGGGCGGCTCGAAACATCTCTTGGACGCTTTCGGGGTCTTTCATCGTGGACTTTAAATCCACTAAACCATTTTCTAGAGTATCGAGGTGCTCCTTAGCCTCCTCTATAAACAAACGCATTATTCGGTCTTGCTGATCTGACACGACAGTCCTCCTAACAATCTCAGCACCCTCCAGAAAGCACCCTCTTGGCGGGAGAAAACGCGACTCCTGGCTACAGTCGGAAGCTCCCATCCAAAACATTCTAGCCTGCCTCAGCTAGCAGACTCAAAATACAGGTGTTGGGGCAATCTTAGCTCTAAAACTGGTGCGGTGGAGATTGAGTCTAGAGTTCTGAGGGAGTATCTGGAGCAATTTCAATGCCCATTCCTTGTTTCATCATCTGCTGATCCGTAATCAAGTCGCTTAATTCCTTGACTTCGACGCCGATGTCTTGGCAAGCCTGTTTCAGTTCCCGCTCGAAGGTGTTGAGGTCGCCTCCGTAGCCGCAAAGCTTCGCGGCTGTGGCGATTCCTTGTTGGGCGTTAGCTTTGGCGCAGTCGATCAATTCAATGCCTTTGAGCGGTTGGGAGGATGCCATAATTTCAAGCCACAATTTATCTTTTGTCCCACTCTACCTAGAACGTTGAGGTCGATCGATCTATCGAAAGGCATGAAAAATCCTGCCTGTGCTGCGTGTTGCCAATTCATACCTATTTTTTGGGAGTTCCTGCGAAGATGGCAGTAGTTGAGATTTTCTAACCGCTCATAGAAACCTAGTCATCTCTACTCAAAAGTAGACAAACCTAGACATCTACGTTTGTAATCTTAGTCCAAAGTCCTAAAACTATTGGGATAAACGGCAATCCCACTATCCCATCCATAAAGTTTGGGATTACTTTTCGCGCTATATTCATACTTCCATTGGTGTCGGCATTGATTGTCCTACCACTGTTCGTTTTGTATAAGCCGCGCTTAACTCGCTTGCCACTAAACACGGGTTTAACATCTGACTTAGTTTTGCGAACAGGCAACTCGTCACCGTCTAAAGCACTAGCTTTAGAAGTGTAACTTTCTTCGGTAATAGTTACTTCAATACCTGCTAATTGTGCTTTGTAAGCTAACAGCTTAATCAGTTGGGAGTGTGGTATTTGAGTGAACTCCTGATTGTGCTTTTTACCAATATTGATATCTTGCTTCCAGCCTCGATTGTTGCCGATAACTAATTGACCAATACCGTTTAACTGACACCAATCAATAACTCTACGGCTCACATTATGGAGATAATTATCAATCCGTTTACCGCGCTTGCTGTTGAGTTGCTTGACTTGCCTCCCAGCTGCGATTGATTGCGCTTTAGCTACTCGTTTATTGAATAATTGGTTGATACTTTTCAACGGTCTACCATTAATCAAAAGCGGTCTAATACCGGGATGATTGGATGTTATAGCCATCAAATTGTTTAAACCAAGGTCTACACCTGCAACATAACTGCCGTTTGATTTAGCAGGATCTTCAACTGTGTAAACAACTTCAATAACATAATGGTCAAGCTTAGGTACAATCCTTACTTGGTCTACATTTTTAGCGCGAGTCGGAAACTCAATATTACTTTGAGACAATTTAACAACACCTTTGAGCAAGGCTGGTTTTGATATTGCATCGATTGGGTAAACGACAATATTCCTGCCGCGCTCTTTATGCTTGTATCCCGGTATTCTAGGTTTCCCTAGGTACTTCTCAGGATGTTTTGACCAATCTTTTAATGCAGCTAGCCAACTTTTCCAAGCTTCAGAAACTCTACGCACAATCTGTTTGCTAACCTTAGTCGGTAGGTATCGATAAGCTTCTAAGTTCTTAGTTTGGTGGTAGATATCGATCGAATTGTAATACTTCTTGGTTTCAAAGAAATATTGACGCTGGACGTAATTAGCAGAGTTATAGAGATGTTTGGATTGCAATGCTAGATAGTCGCATTCTCGGCAAAATTTATGCTGTCTATCGATCGTGTGTTTTTCAACTAGCTGCATTTGACTCGAACGCTCAACTCTGTCATAGTCGTATCATATATGAGTAAGACAGGAGTTGTCAAGATGGCAGGCAAAAAAATCTATAACGAGTCGAAGCGTAGATTTACTATGACTTTGACAGAGACGGCTATTAAATGGTTAGAGGACAAGCAGTTAGAGCTTGGTGCCAACAGTCTCAGCGATGTCATAGAACGTATGGCACGAAAAAAACTCCCCAAAAAGAGTAGCAATGAATAGGTTTGTACAGGAATTTAATTACAGCATCTCAACCTTACTGTGCGTAAATTACACTAGATTATTACTGTGAAAAATGTTTCCCAATCTAAAATGCACTGGGTCTGGAGCGTCCGGCACCGCGTGTTTGTGTCTTTTCTCTTTGCTATGGCAGTTGCTGTGTTGCTGCCGCCTGACTATCTCCCCCTGACTCGGACGCTGTGCATTTGGAACGCGGGCGCCGTCAGTTTCCTGATTTTAACTTGGATGCTGATGCTGCAAGGCACTCCCGAAATGATGCGCCAGCACGCTCAGCAGTTGGATGCTGGCCGCTTAACAATCTTAAGCACGATCGTGGCAGCCGCTTGTGCTAGCTTGTTAGCCATTTTCTTCCTGCTGCGCGATACCAAAGGTCTGTCACCGAATTTGCTATTTCTGCACTTGGGGCTTTCTGTCCTAACAATTGTTGGGTCTTGGATGCAGGTACACACTATCTTCACCATGCACTATGCCCGCAGCTACTACAAAAACCGCAGCAAGCAGCACGGCAGTTACTTACAGGCGGGGGGTTTGGATTTTCCGGGCGACGAGGAACCAGATTACAAAGATTTTTTATATTTCTCCTTTGGTATTGGGATGACTTGCCAAGTTGCAGACGTGCAGATCACTTCTCGTTCCACGAGGTATCTCGTGCTTTTTCACAGCGTGCTCTCGTTCTTTTTTAACACCGCTATTCTGGCTATGAGCGTCAATATTATTGCTGGATTGAGTTGATAGGATTAAGTAGCAGTGGTATGATTTCGAGTATGATGCGAAAACTTTCATCCTAATAATAGTTAGGTGGTAATTGCTAAATAGAAGTAGTCCAACCATCGGGAAGCTCACTTACATCTTCTAGTAGGAAGTTAGCGTACACGAATATTCGGACATCATCGTAGAGATCGCTAAGAACACGTTTCCGGGCACCGCATTTGTCCCACGGTTGAAGATCGGAGTCTAGCTCACAGAAACCAACCCAGGGATGCCCCTCTGCCTGTAATTCTTCAGATTTAACTATCACAGCCGCCAAAACAGCTAAGTCATAGGGTTTAAGGGAGAGATCATCCATTGCACCGATAGATATTTGGCGCTCCAGCATTGGCTCTGAAAGCGGAAAGACGTTGAGACTAGGATGGTTCGCTAAGTCATTCAATCGTTCTGAAACTTTCGTCAGTTCATTTGCCACTAATCCATCAAATAGAGCAAATACCCGACGTGCTGCATCCGCATCCTCAGCGGTCACTCGACCTTCATCTGTTGCCCATCTCACAAATTTGCGTAAATCATCAGAGCGAGAGCGTGGGGAAAACCGCCGAGGTACGGTTTCACGTGCTTCTGTAAGGCATATTGCAGGCACATATAACTTAAAGTCACCAGCCTGAGCACGTTGGAACAACTGAATAGCCTGTGGACTTTGCAAGTGTGCTGGAGCAATAACATCCACTACCCAATTTGTTTCAACTAAAACTGCTTTGGGTTTCACTTTGCACTCTTACTCCATCTAGGACCAGCAGCCCTCACTTCCCCAATTCGGAGAAGGCTCATTATTGGTTCGCCCAGTAAGTTTCTTAGGTCATTTGGGAGGTTTTCCATACTAGCAGTCAGCTTCAGTTTCTCAAGCCATCGCTGAACTCGCGATTCAAACTCCATACCAGGGTTTGCTTTCCATTGCTCATCTGCAGGTGGTAGCAAAGAATCTGGAAGTTTCGCTTCACCAACTACATCAATTGACTCACCATTATACTTTTCTAAGGAGTCGCGGAGCAGAATTACGCGCTCTCCAGTTACGACAAGTCCAACTGAACAACCAATAGATGCCATATTGTTTTTAAGCTGTGCAATAACTTGAGGGTTGATACTAATGTCTTTGAGCTTTACCTCAACGATCATCAGATATTCCCCATCTTGGCTTGTCACAACAATATCTGGTTGGGATGTTTTTATCATGGCATTATATCGCAGCAAATTTATTTGCGATGCAGTAAATCAACGACTAGCCTAAGCTTTTCGTAACAAAATTATAACTTGAGGGCATTCAAATTAGGTCATTTAAACGTCAAGACACGGACAATCAATTGAGCTACCAAGTTGATGTTGATGGGACAGCAATTTTAATGCTGATTTTCCCACCCGCATTCGATCGCCCTCCATCCCCCGACACTACAGCAAACGGGCGATCGCACGCCCCCGTTCTGCCAATCTCAAAATTTCCTGACATTTTACTTGCCAAGTCGAAGTCATTACGAGTATGATTTAACAAGAAGCAAAACAGACCAACGCCATGAGGATCGAAGAAATACCCCTCAACCAGATTCGCCGCCCCCTGCCGCGAGTCAACGACCAAACCAAAGTAGCCGCCCTCATGGAATCCATCCGCGAGGTAGGTTTAAACGAACCCATCGATGTGCTAGAAGTAGATGGTCAGTATTACGGATTTTCCGGCTGCCACCGCTACGAAGCTTGCCAGCGTCTCGGTTTAGAAACTATCCGCTGTAAAGTACGCCGAGCTCCCCGTGCCGTGTTGCAGATGCACCGACGCTGAGCCTCTCAACAGAAATTCACCGCGCAGGCAAAGATTCGATCGCCCAAAGCTTTCTAATATATTCGATCGACAATCACTACTAACAAGCTAAAAACCTATGACAGCCAACAACCACAAACAACATCTTTACCCCACCCGCATCGATATGTCAGCCGCCACCCGCTCTCAAGTAGTCGGCCTGCTCAACGCCACGCTGGCAACGACTCTCGACTTAAAAACTCAAGTCAAGCAAGCTCACTGGAACGTTAAAGGCATGGACTTCTACCAGTTGCACTTGCTGTTTGACTCCATGGCAACAGAACTCGAAGAATACATCGATTTGGTTGCCGAACGGGTCACAGCTTTGGGCGGTTTGGCTGTAGGAACAGCCCGCGCTGCTGCAGCTGATTCGATTTTGCCAGAATTTCCTTTCGACATTGTAGACGGCAAAGAATACGTGACGGCTTTGGCCGATCGCTACGCGCCCTACGCCCAACACCTGCGAGTCGCCATCGACAAAGCAGCGGAATTCGGCGACGCCGATACAGCGGATCTCTACACCGAAATTTCGCGGGCAATTGACAAGCGTTTGTGGTTCCTAGAAGCGCATTTGCAAGGTTCTGCGATAACTGCAAAAGCCGCCGCCCCGGAAAAAGTAGGCGCAAAATAGCACACTTTCAATAATTGAACTTGCATCGGAATAAATTGCCAAACTTTTGTGGGGCGGGCCCAACAGCCCGCCCCAAAAATGTATTTCCTTAAGGCTCCTGACAGCTTAGGATCGAGAATATGTCCATTTATTAATTTGGATGAATTTTTCGTGGCAGCTAATATTCCAGATTATGCTCCTCAACTGCAACGCCTGATGCAACAGGCGGGGCTTTCGGGCGATCGAGAACTCAGCCAAAAAGCAGGAGTTTCCGAGATCCAGCTAAGTCGCCTGCGTCGCGGCTTAGCTTTGCAAACCCGAGCCGACATCCTGGTCAAAATCAGTCAAGCTTTGCAAATTTCCTTAACCGAACTGCTCGCAACCTTGGCGCCAGATTATGTAGAGTTAGAAAAGGCACCACCGACAGCCCTAGAACAAGAATATCAGCGCCTGCAAGCTTCGATCGAACAGCAGCGAGAATCTTTGATGCAGGAATTCCAGCTCTCTAGCGTGCAAATTTTAGAATCTTGGATGTTGCAGTGGCCGACTGCTGCGAGCAAAGCTCAGGAAAATCACAACTTGCGGGCTCAGAAACTACTGCCCTTGCTGCGGCCCGTCGAGCAGTTATTGGAGCATTGGGGAGTGGAGTCTCTCGCCCCAGTCGGAGCAGAGATTCCCTACAACCCTCAACAACACCAGCTTCTGGAAGGAAAAGCCCAGCCCGGAGATCCCGTCAAAGTCCGCTACACAGGCTACAGACAAGGCGACAAACTCCTCTACCGCGCCAAAGTTAGCCCTGTTTGATTAATAGCAGAAGGCATTCGGCAGAACAAAGATTGTCCCTCTCTCAAAATTCACTCCATGCGTTGCGCTGCGGCTCTCCTGGGCGTTGCGAGGCGCGACGATCGCCATCTCTTGCACTCAAAACTCTTCTCCCGCTCGAGCGGCTCTGACACTTTCCCCCTCTTTTATTTGGATCGGAGTCCATCTCGCAGCTATACTAGCCTAGTCTGGCTAGAAATTCTGACATTCCCACCGCAAAATATGAGTCCTGTAGTTAAAATTATTCAGCCCTCTGGCATTTTAGACGGCACCAAGGCAAGTCAATTCCGCCAAGAGATTAGCGACCTAGTGGAAGCGGGAGCCAATACGGTATTGATAGACTTCACTGATGTGACATTTATGGATAGTTCTGGTTTGGGCGCTTTAGTCTTGGCGCTCAAAACAGTCCGGGCCGCTGGGAGTCAATTAGTTGTCTGTTCTATCAACGAGCAAATCCGCATCTTATTTGAACTCACCAGCATGGATCGAGTTTTCGAGATATTTGCGACCCGCGAGGCTTTTAATAGCAAAATTCCTTCAAGTAACTAAATCTTTTGGCTGCTGCCTTCTTGCTATTTGGTCGCAGATGCGCTGCCAGAAGTCAGCTAGCCAAAGTTTACCTTGAGTAAAGACCAATCATCATCAAAAACTGCTTTAGCGTTCAAGTTTTGAATGTAGTTCAAAACTAGCTCTAACTGGTCGGCACTTGCACCGTTGTAAGCTGCTAACAGGTCGATGAAAGGGTCAAGCCCCCAGATATTGCCGTCAGGTTGGTGGATCTCGTATACCCCGTCGCTAAAGATGTAGAGAGTGCTCAAATCCTCGACATCGCAGCAATTATCGACATAGGGGGCGTCGGGGAACATCCCGACCGGCATTCCGGGGGTTTTTAATCGCTGGATTTTAGCAGTGCTCGCAGGGGACTGGGAAATCAACACCGCCGGTGGATGGCCGGCGCTGGCATAAACGAGCTGGCGAGAACTGCGGTTGTAAACGCCATACCAGATGGTGAAATACTTGTCATTTTGGTAGCTCATCTGGAAGGTGGTGTTGAGGGCCCGCAAAACGTCGCTGGGTTTGTAATAGTCTATGTTGGGGAGCGCGCGCGATCGCAGCAAATTCAGCACGGCCACAGAAGGCAGCGCCGCCCGCAAACCGTGACCGGCTACGTCGAGCAAGTAAATCGCCAAATAATCGGCATCTAGCCAGTTGTAGTCGAAGCAATCTCCCCCCAGCTGCCGGGAGGGAATGAATTTTGCCTCGATGGTGATAGGTTCCGTCATCGGATCTGGGAGTAGCGATTGCACGTACTCCGCCGCCTCAGCTAACTCTGCTTCCAGACTTTGCTTGGCAATTTTTAAATCTCGGCTGAGTTGGTGCAGCCGCAATCCGGCGCGTACTCTCGCCTGTAACTCGTTGAGTTCGATCGGCTTCGAGATAAAATCGTCGGCACCGGCGTCGAGCCCTTTGACTCGATCGGCGATCGAACCCAAAGAAGTCAACAAAAAGAATTGTGTAGTTGACAGCTCCGGATCTGCCTTAACTCGACGGCAGACATCTATGCCTGTCAAGCGCGGCATGATCCAATCGCAAATTATCAAGGCCGGACGCAATTTTTGCGCCTGGGCTACACCGTCTTCGCCATTACTTGCTACTGTCACTTCGTAACCCTGTTTTTTCAGGGTTCTTCTCAGCAGTTCTTGAACAGCCGTATCATCGTCAATAACCAGAATTTGAAACATGGGCACTCAGGTACTACAAGTCTTTCAAGGTCTGGGGGTCAGTGAACAAACCTGACGGTCAACTCGTACCGTTAGACGGCAGGCTTCTTTTTCCCTCAAGGGCAGGGCTTTTTTGAGTGACGTAGAACCACCGCCACTTTCTTCATTACTGTTTCAACGTGCCAGAAAGTACATTGAAAATCAGGATGCTCCCGAAATATAATTGGTTCGCGAGCCAACAAAGAGGACCGCCACGCCTTTGAGCCAGAGGCGTGGATTCGGGGTAAGTAAGACGCCAGCGCCTCGTTTAACTCCCCTCTAAATACACGCCTTGGACGAACCGGCTGATAGTTAAAAATATATCCTGTCAGCGCGCTGGTCTGAGATTGAGTATAGTCTATTGACATCGCTTTCGAGGTAATTGCTTTTGACAGCGGGTCGTTGAGTTCAATTTACCTTGAAATTTGATGTAAATTTGGGCGCGATCGAACTTCACTCAGTTTATACTCAGAATATAAATTTTTATAGACTTTTATTTTCTACAGGCGCTGGTTGACATGGAACTGCTATTTATGGTATCCTAAAAAACCAATTAGTGGATTTGATATTGAAAAACTAGCAGCAAAAGCTAGTATCTTCAAATTCCAATTCAATTTTTCCTTGTTTTATTTTGTCCGAGACCGATCGAAAACTTCAGTGGCAAGGGCGTCAGCAACCCCGGTCACTAGACAGGGGGCTTCAGGCGACTAACGTCTTTGCCCTAGCTGACCAGACTATCCGTTTAGGGCAAGAGTTAAAGACCCACTTCAGGATGCTTGCTAGTCTTGAACACTGGAACCGAACGATTAAACAGGCTTATGCGTTAAACCAGTGTCGTTTGGATAGTTACCGACCCTAAACAAAGTCGAAGCAAACTTTACCCGCAAGGAGTAAGCAGCAATGCAAAACTACGTATTGGTGATCGATCAAAATAAACAGGCTCTTAATCCAATACCCCCAGCACGAGCAAGGGAATTGCTGACCAAACAAAAAGCTGCTGTGTTCAGAATGTACCCGTTTACCATCATTTTGAAACACGTGGTGGGCAACCCATCTCCTAAACCATTAATCATCAAGCTTGACCCCGGCAGCAAATTCACGGGCATGGCAATTTTAGATGGAGAAAACGTCATCTGGGCGGCAAGGTGGGAAAATAGAGCATGGCAAATCAAAAATACTCTTGAATCTAGACGATTATTGCGCCGTAGTCGTCGTAATCGTAAGACTCGGTATCGTCAATCCCGTTTTGATAACCGTAAACGTCCTACTGGATGGCTACCTCCATCGTTAATACATCGTGTCCTCACGATTGAGACTTGGGTAAAACGGCTTTGCCGTTATGCACCTATTACTCAGATAGCTATGGAATTGGTCAAGTTCGATACTCAAAAACTCCAAAACCCAGAGGTTAACGGTGTAGAGTACCAACAAGGTGAACTCGCGGGTTACCAAGTCCGGGAGTATTTGGTGGAAAAGTGGGGGCGTAAATGTTCTTACGGCGACTCTGAAGGCTTACCGCTCCAAGTTGAACATATTCATCCAAGGTCTAAGGGTGCTAGCAACCGAGTCAGCAACTTAACTCTTAGTTGTGAACGGTGTAACATCAAGAAAGGGACTAAGCCTGTTAAAGAGTTTCTCACAAAAAACCCTCCAAGATTAGAGAAGATTCTTCAGCAAGCTAAACAACAGCTAAAAGACGCTGGGGCAGTTAATTCAACCGGTTGGGCGCTGTTTCGGACTTTGAAAAATATCCTACCCATAACTACAGCGACGGGAGGACAAACCAAATATAACCGGACAAGGGTTAAGCTACCCCAACAACACTGGATTGATGCCGCTGGTGTTGGAGAAATAAAAACCATTAAGCTAGTAACCCAGCAACCATTACGCATTAAGGCTACTGGATGGGGAACCCGTCAAATGTGCGGTACTGACCCATACGGATTCCCTAGTCGTCACCGCGAACGCAACCTGATTCACTTTGGTTTCAGAGCCGGCGATCTCGCCAGTTCTGTTGTTACGAATGGCAAGAAAGTAGGTGAATACGTTGGCGTGTGCTGTGTGGTAAAACAGGCAGTTTTGATATTGCCACGCGACGCGGCAGGGTATCCGGCATTAGCCACAGATTTTGTACGCCAATTCATCAAAAGGATGGTTACTCCTATGCGTTTTAGGAGATATGGACGGTGGTTAAAACCGCTCGCGCCGGAATTCCTCCCTCCTCTAAAGAGAGAGGGCTTCCAGACTTCCGGGAGGTTCTGGTGATTGAATTAAAAAATTCCGAAAAGTTGCCAATGCTCAAAAAAGCGGATCTTCAAGTCAATACCGGTCTGAATGGATTAGGCTGGGTTTTATCGTGGTTTTCACAATTGTATGACTCGCGAATTCCTACAAGTGTGTGGATACGGTGTCAGTTGGTTTTGGCTGAGAGCTTTACGAATGCCGTTCGTCACGCCCACAAGGGCAAACCGCCGGATTGGCCCGTGGAAATTGAGGTTGCGGTGTACGCTGAATCTTTAGAGATGAGAATTTGGGATTGGGGCGAACCCTTTGATTTAGAGCAAAAAATCAAAGATATGTCGGAACAAACCGATATTGACTCTCCAGGCGGGCGGGGTCTAAAATTGATCAAAGACATCGGAGACAGTATTAGTTACGAGAGAACGGCTGATGGACGGAACTGTTTGTCGATCGTCAAAAATTATTCGCCCTGTCTCAACGATCGAAAATAACACTAATATTTTTAGCGGCTAAGGGTTGAGGGTAGCTCCTCAACCCTTCCCTAAGAAGCCTGCGTGACTGTTAAGTTGCGTAGCAGTTTATTATATTTAGATTTGACTGCTTCCCTAGATACTGGGAATTCCCATAGCATCGGTATTTCCCCCATTAACTTGTTGCCAAAGTGTGGTATAGATTCCTTGACGGGGTGACAACAAGAGTCAAAACATAGATAAAATCAAGGGCATAGCCCTCAGACCCCTCTGAAAAAATGGTAGCTTATTACGCCTTATATCGCCTGCACTCGTTAACACGACCGATGTATTTCTGAAGTCCCATTTGCTTGAGCTTGTGTCCTTGTAAAATCGCACAACTATAAGCCAAAGCTATTAATAAAATCAAAGTGTTTAGGCGCTCGTCGCCCGCGTGACTTTTTTCAAGATTATAGCCTCCTGTTTTACAGTCCTTAAACATTGCTTCAATACCACTGGGACATTTAAAGGCTGTTATAGCTTGTTCTAATGTGCCTATATTGGTGAGCAAATACCAGCCTTCATCTTCACCACGATTTCGATATTTGCGCTGCCAATAACCGACGATATCAAAATCCCCAAATCCTTTTTGCTTTGGGACTTTAACTGCCCTCAAATAAAAGCTCGTCCCTGGTACTAAACCACACTCACTCAACCGCTTAAATTCCTCTCCTTCTTCTTTGATATACCGCCCCTGTTTAACTCTCAAAACAAACCTTACGTTCTTTTCACACAGCTAGCTTGCTAATACCATTTCCCTAAAAATCTGCTACAATGACCGGAGAATTTGAGGACTGTTGCATGAAAGTAAATTACCAAGAAAGAATTGATTTAAGCGTTGGAGAGTTAAAAATAATTTTGTCGAAACAGCGAACGATAACGCGCCCGGAAAAAAATTCAGGCACTTTATTGGTTAAAAGCGGGATATAGTCAAAGCCTTACAGATGTAGCTGAACGTTTAGGAGTACATAGAATTACTGTACATAGATGGTTAAAACAATATAATGCTGGTGGTCTGGCATCACTATTAAAAATACGACAATCAACTGGTAGACCCCGAGTAATTCCAACCGCCGTAATCGCCGGAATATCCAAAAAAATAAGTGAGGAATCCTGTGAATTTAAGAGTGACAAACAAATTGTGACCTGGGTAGAAGAAAACTATCAACTATCAGTTAAATATCAAACATTACACAAGCAACTACACTATCGAATGAAAGCAAAATTAAAAGTACCCAGGCGTTGTAGTAAAAAAAAAGATGTTTCAGCAGCTATCGAGTTAAAAAAAAAACTAAAAAATTTGCTCAAAACAGCTCTGTGGTTAGAGTCTACCACCCCAAACCCAGCAAAAAAAGGACTCAAATATTGGTGTCAAGATGAAACTAGACTTGGCTTAAAAACGATTGAAAGAAAAAAAATTACAGCTTTGGGAATCAAACCAATAGGTAAAGTACAATGGAATTTTAAAGCCTATTATTTATATGGGGCAATCGCCCCACAAACAGGAGAAAGCTTTTGGTGGGAATTTTCACATTTAGATGGTGTATGTTTTCAAATATTCTTAGAGCAGTTAGCATCTAAATATCCGGAACATTTAAATATTGTTCAATTAGATAATGGGAGGTTTCATTATAGTAGCAGTCTCAAAATACCGGATAATATTTTACTAATTTTCCAACCACCATACAGCCCGGAATTGAATCCGATTGAGAGAGTATGGCACTATATAAAACAAGAATTGAGTTGGGAAATTTATGAGAATTTAGATGCTCTTAAAGAAAAACTTAGCACTTATCTTGAAGAATTTTCACGCCATGATAGCCAACCGTGGGTTAATTATCTTGAAAAATATGCTGAATCTGTGGAAGAGTTAATGAAGTTAACTCGTAATAAGCGTCACTTTTATCAAAAAGGTCTCAGGGCTAGAACCTTGCTCAGGCAAGGTTTATAGCTATATTTGTCACCCCCCCAGATAATTTTGAGGCAAATGATGGCTGGATTGACTGCAAACAGGGCAATTGGCTGTCGTTCTTTGTGATTTTATTACTAATATTAATGTTTCTCCTGTCTGTTTGTAATCTTCTACTATGACACCGGGTAAATTGAGAATATTTGTTATTAACTTGTTCATTATTTATTCTTTCGTCACAATTATCATGAACCTTTAACTAACATTTTAGCACAATAAGTACGGAAGAGCCTTTTTTCTTCGGAAATTGAGTTCTCAAAATATATTTAACTAGAGGAAACCAGAGATTCTCAATCTTGAGAATTGGTAACTTGAGAAATCTTTGAATCCCACGCCGTCGGCTCTCAAACGGGATTGGATAGGGCATCAATGTCGCCAGTGCCTCAATACTCACTTGTTTATGAGTTTGCAGTAAAAAAACTAAAATTGTTAGAGTTAAGTATTCGGTGTTTTTCAGTTGGCGTTGGAAACAAATTTGGTAATATGGAGGTAACATTTTTTACAGATGGGGCTTCTTGACAATAGTGACCCCATCTGTTTTTACCATAAATCGGTCTAACCCTCGTCACCATTGGGGTTTGACGGGGTTGTCACCCCGTCAAATAGATTCCTTTTTGTTGAATCAAATGTGTATGGCTAACCTGATACCACAACACTTCCATTTTCCCGCACAAACATCTTACCCCTATTTTGTCACTAAGCGGAATAAGAAAATAAAAATGGTTCTACCGAACCTAGTATGTAAAACTAACTAGCAAAATGCCAATGTAAGCAGGGTAAACGCATCTTAACTGGAACCCAAAATATGCTACAGTTAAATCCGACTACAACTCAATGTAGTTTGTTGTA
>NZ_JAUBTO010000078.1:0-37680 GCF_036702495.1 Microcoleus sp. C2D2
CGCGGTTTGTTTTTTTGGTCGCTATCCATCCCCACCCTGTAGACGGATGGGGAATTCCGCGACATTTAGGTTAAATCCGTTAAATCTCCTCCATTCCTCCTTGCCCAACTTCCTTGTGCCATATCACGCAAAGCGAGGTAAAATCTGTGCTGTGGGAGACTGTTGAAGGGGAATCTCGATCGCAAATTCTGCTCCTTTTCCGGGTTCCGAAAAGCACTTCAATTCTCCACCGTGTTGGTTCACAATAATTTCATAGCAAATCGAGAGTCCCAAACCGGTTCCTTGGCCGACCGGCTTAGTAGTAAAGAAAGGGTCAAACAACCGCTTCCGAACATCTTCTGTCATGCCAGGACCGTTATCAGAAATCTTAATCATTACCTTTTTTCTCTCACTTAACTCCGTGCGAATCCGAATGGCAGGCATCAGGCGGGTAGAGTTAGAAATTGATGATTGAGTATTTGTACAGGACTCTTTTTGGTCGCCTGCTTGGGACTTTTTATGGGTTTTTTCCTCGACATTTTGGTGTTTGTTCCACTCACCAAGAGCGTAAATGGCATTAAGTAAAATATTCATAAATACCTGATTGAGCTGTCCGGGATAGCACTGCACCAGCGGCAAGTCGCTGTATTCTTTGTGAATTTCGATCGCCTCCTGGCCGGGTTTCCCTTTAAGCTGGCTTTGCAAAAGCATAATCGTGTTGTTGATACCCTCGTGAATGTTGACCTGCTTCATTTGAGCTTCGTCTAACCTGCAAAAATTCCGCAGCGACAAAACGATGTCGCGCACTCTTTCTGCACCTTGCTGCATGGAATTTAACACTCTCGGCAAGTCTTCCAGCAAATAATCGAGTTCGAGTTTTGCTGATTCCGCTTCAATTGCTGCGATCGATTCGGGACAGTGCTGCCGATAGATGTCGAGCATGCGAATTAAGCCTTGAGTGTACTCTTTAGCGTGGTGCACATTGCTGTAGATAAAGCCGATCGGATTGTTAATTTCGTGAGCTACTCCTGCTACTAACTGCCCCAAAGAAGACATCTTCTCTGTTTGAATTAGTTGAGTTTGAGTGCGCTGAAGTTCCAGCAGAGCAAGTTCTAGCTGTTGAGCTTGATGCCTCAACTGTGCTTGCGATTCCCGCATCGCCACGGTTGCTAACTCGTGAATTTGCAACTGAGAAAGTAGCAGTTCGTGTACGTCTAAAAGTTGGTAGCGCTCCGGTTCAACCTGCACTACAATTGGTTCGTGGATTAGTTCGGGCGATCGCTCCAAAGACTGTCGCACTGCCGTCATAATTGAGGTTTTGCGATCGAGAACCAACATCTCTGTTTTAGTAAAGTGGTAGAGTATCAACAAAGGCTGTTGAGAAAATAACTCCAAGCTGTAGGGGCGGCTCATGTGTTCAAAAAAACGCCGCCGCGAAATCATCCCTGTAAACTTTCCTTCCTGAGTGATGATGATCCCGGGAAGTAAAGGGTTTGCCTGAAAAATTTTAGCAACTTCGTCCCCCGGACACTCAGACTCTAGGAAAAAATCGTAGAGGGTTAATTCCTGTAGAGTCGATCGCAAACCAAGCGGCGATTTCAGGGGACTCAACCCGTCATTTTCATACACTGCACCCTCCTTTGGTAATTGGCAGTAGCGGTTGGCTGCTGGACTATTGCGTACTATTTGAACTGCATTTTCTAATCTTTTTATAGCTTGGTCATCAACTCCCATGTGCTCGCTCCAATCCAGTTAATTCAGCAGGATTTTTTTTGCCTTAAATCGTGCTGGTGTCACCCGAAATGATATTGCAGGTTAGATGAATTTAATAGCAGACACCCCTGTAAAACCTGACTGTGTAGTAAATTTTATCTATCCAAGATTCTACTAATCCGAATATAGCAGTCCTAACTATTTTTAATGTTTGATGACATTAATTTGCTGACGATGGATAGACCTCTGCCACCTGTGACAGTACATTTGCTATTACCCCTTGCGTAAAATTATATTACAATAAAACAAGACTAGCGACAAATCGGCAGCCGATCGCCCACTTTTAGAATTCAGGCAAAACCGGTTTCGGGCAATTGCCAATAAATCTCAATTGTCAGTTTTTTCGCACAAATGCCGATCGCTCTCAACCCGGGGATTGTATTGCAGGTAGTCTCCAAGCCAGCGACAGCCGATTGCGAGCAATTTGTCAACTTCTGCAGTTTCTACTTTAGCAGCATCGAGACTCCAAAGCTTCACCGACGAATCTTTCCCGGCAGATGCTAAAGTTGTGCGATCGGGACTAAAACTCACACTCCACACATCGGCTTGATGTGCCCTAAAAGTTTGCAGCAAAGTGCCATCAGGGCGCCAAAGTCTCACCTTACCGTCCGTACTGCCCCCGGAGAGCATCTTGCTATCGGCGCTCCAACTGACAGTACCCAAACCTGCTGTAGAATCGTCTAGAGTTTTGAGCAACTTGCCGCGGGTGTTCCAAAGTTTCACCTTCCAATCGTGACTCGCAGAGGCAATCATCTCGCCGTCAGGGGAGAAATTGCAGCCCCACACTTCATCTCCGTGTCCTAAAAGAGTTTTCTCAAGTCGAAACTGTGTTTCCCCGCTGCCTTTCCAAAGTTTGACAGTTCCATCCTGACTGGTGGAAGCCAACATATTGCCGTCGGGACTAAACCTGACTGATGTAACTGGTCTAGTATGTCCTTTTAAAGTTTGCAGCAAAACGCCCCCTGTACTCCAAATCTTAATAGTTTTATCTGAACTGGCAGTAGCAATTAGTTGGGAATTCGGGCTAAAACTCGCGCTCCAAACTAAATCTCGGTGTCCTTTCAAAATTTGCAGTAAAGTTCCGTCGCTACGCCAAATTCTGGCAGTATGGTCAAAACTTGTAGAAGCAATTAACTGACTGTCTGGACTAAAAACCACTTCACTAATTGAATGGCTGTGTCCGGGCAAACTCAAAATCAGCTTGCCGTTGGGCTGAAAAACTTTAACAGTAAAGTTGTCACCCGCACTCACAATTAACTTGCCATCGGGGCTGAAATTAGCCGTGTGTCCGTTAGTCAAACGATTGCGTTCTCGGACTGCATTTAGCGTTTGGTGCAGTATATTTACTATCTGTGCTTTTAGCGCTGGGGAAACTTCTATTTCTCGCATTTTTTTTGCCGCGCTGACTGCTGCGACTAAAGCTCCTAGCTGGTCGTAACTTAGGGAAATATCGGCGGTGGATTTGAGGGCTTCAATTTGGGTAATTATCGCTTGTTTTTTTTGAGTGTCAGCACGAGTGGCAACTCGCTGTGCGTGCAATACGACGCTAGCAGAGATTGCGGAAACTGCCGCGAGGCCGAACAAACTTAATTGGACTGTTCGCTTGGCTTTTTGCTGAGCTTGAGTCAATACTAAATTTGCCTCTGCAAATATTTGTGAGGCTGCTTTTTCTAGTTCCAAAGCTCTTTGAACTTCCCGATTTTCTAACTCTTGGCTAGCTGATAGAAATTGATAATCGCGATCGCCCAAACTTTTGTCTGCAGCCCAGGTTAACGCTTCTGCCAGAGCTCGGCCTTGCAGCAAGCGGGAAGTGTCGCTATGGTTGGATGCTTCCCAAGCGACGATCGACTCGGAGTAAGGCCTGCGCTTTGCTAATTCTTGCTGTATCCATTCTCGGTTAAAAACTGAGGCGTAAATTGGGTTGTAAACTCTCAGTTTTCCTTGGTCTTTGACGATTAAACCAGAGAGTAACAGTTCCATTTTTTCGGAACTGTCTTCAGATCCCGAAGCTAACCCCCCGGCCGGGGGGCTAAGATAGCTTAACTCTCCTGCTGGTTTTTCTGTCTGGTTCGGGAGAGTCACGTTGGCTAAAATTTGTTGGTAAAGCCCCAGCAAACGGCCGGTGCGCTGGGGATTTCTCAGGAGGCGATCGCGAATTGTTTTTAGGTGTTCGGGTTCGTCTTGAAATTCCCAGTTTTCCAATGTGCTCAACTGCACTAATTCGGCAATGAATAATTGACAGTTGGCGGAGCGATTCCAGTCGCTGCTTGTTTCTGCTGCTAACTTCTGAGCAGTTAATTGACAAATCTTGTGAGTGAGAAATGGCTGTCCTCCCGTCCAGGCTAATATTTCTTTGAGAATTTCTAGGGAATTTTCTCTGGTTTCCCCCCATCCTTGAGCTAAAGGTGTGGCTTCTGCAAGCTCAAATCCTTTGAGTTCAATGGCGCGACCTATATTAAACGGAGTTCGGGTTTTGTCAGAGATTAAATTTTGAGGAGTCGCGACTCCGAATAAGGCAAAAGTCAGGCGGTTATATTCGGGATTTTCGGCGCGTTTGTTGTAGCAGCCGCGCAACATTGCAAAAAAGTCGTCGCTGGAGAAGTTGAGGGAGAGAATGCTGTCAATTTCATCGATAAAAATAACGATATTGCCATCGCTCGAAGGAAGCAATACCTGTTCGATAAATTCATTTAATCTGACGACAGGCGGCAAGTGTTCTCGATCGCGCCACCAAGTCCTGACATTCATCTTAATTTTAAAGCTGTTGGCGAGAGTGGCTGTAAAACCAGCATACCAATGCACGGGAGTTATTTGGGCAGTCCCAATTCCTGTGATGTCAACCATCCCGCAGGCGGTGTTTTCTGCTTGCAACCGGCGCGCTGTTTGCACCCGCAGACTCGATTTTCCCATTTGCCGTCCGGTGAGCACGTAGCAAAACTCGCCGGCTTTTAACGAGTCGTAAAGTTCGCGATCTGCTCCTCTGGTGACGTAGGTAGGAGCATTCGCCGGTAAACTGCCGCCCACTTGATATTCAAATTCTGTCGCTGGCAAATCGCACACGGAGAATAAAGGAGATGCAAAAGGAAATAATTCTATTTTACCCGACTTTTCCCCAACCTCCACTTCCATTTGAGGAACTTGGTTTGGTTGCGATAATATTTCGCTCATTATTACTTCTCCTTCCCTTTAATTTTAGGCAATTGTCATTAGAAACTCTGCTTGATGTTGATTCGAGGAACCTCGGGGGGGCTGAAGCAGGCGAGGGCGATCGCACTCTCGCTAAATTGAAATGATATTTGAGGAAAGTAAGCGACGGTTTCCATGTACGATTTGCCCAGGTAGATGTGCTAACTCTATAAACGGCCCGGCGATCGCACTTTCAGTACGATGTCAGTATTTCTACCTGTACACCTATTGAGTCTGAGTCTCTGAAAGTGTGAATGTCGCTCTGATCCTTTGGCTGTCAGGATTGGATGTTTTTCAAGGCCTTGGCGGTGCGAGGCACTAGAAGCAGACAGTTAAAGGAGCGGCACAAGGGGAGTCGGCAGCTAACGCCCACGGAGGACGGCTTTTAGGCTTCGCCGCCGATCGATTTTAGATTTTAGATTTTAAATTTTAAATTTTAAATTTTAGAATTGACCCTACTGATAAATCCGGGGGCAAGTGAAGAGGATTCGGAGCTTTTTTATCGCTCCAGGGATAAATCCGGGTGCCCCGGACCAAATTGCTTGATTGTCAAAGATTATCAAAGATGAACACAGAAAAGTACGACAGCAGCAGCAATATCACCCAAAAGAATGATTGATCGACAAAAAGTTGCGTGTTATATTTCAATATAATTCTATACAAAAATACTTTTACCTAAAAGGAGAACAAAAAATGGACACACCTACAGAGCGCGTACAAGAACCAGTCGGGACAAGAGAGCTAGAATCTATACCTGTATCTGAAAAAATTGCTGCCGACAAAGTTAGTGAGGTTAATTTTGAAACGACTCCTTTAGAAACCCCTGCTTATACTCAGCAAAAAGTTAGCGTTGAGGAGTTGAAAATTAACGGCGACGATTTGGTTGCTAAAGTTAAACAACTGATTGACGAAGGCAATATCCGCCGCATCATTATCAAAAATGAAGAGGGACGGATCTTGGTAGAACTTCCTCTGACGGTGGGAGTAGTCGGCGGAGTGATCGGTGCGGCCTTGTTTCCAGTAATTGCAGCAGTAGGAGCGATCGGTGCATTAGTCGCTCACTTGACCATCATCATTGAAAGAACCGAGTGAAACTCTCAGGTCTAAAAACGCGCTCGATTCTTAAGAAATTACTTCCTTAACATCCCAGAGCGACAACTGAAGGCTCTCTGGGGGAAGAACCCACACGCCGGAGAGCCTTTTGATGGCAGCGTGTTGTCTGACAAGCGTTCATGCAATTCAATCTCAAAAAGACTCAATTGCACAGGTTTCGACGAGTCCCGCCGTACCTTTTTCAATCTTTTGGCAATAGTCAAACCATAGGTTTCTATTGCGTTTTTCCGTACATTCCTTGCAGCTTGTAAATGAGCATCGTCGATATGTCCGCAATTGGTACAAATAAACTTTTCACCATTGCGACTCTCTTTATCCACGTGCCGGCACTTACTGCAAGTCTGACTAGCATGCCGAGGGTCAACTCTGTATAGTTTCTTGCCTGACTTTGCAGCCACATATTCAAGTTTTTGGGTTAACGCATACCAACTGGCGTCAGCAATGGAACGCTTTAAACCACGTTTTGCTGCCTGACCATTGGGCAAGAATCGCGCGGTTTCAGAAGCAACGGGTTTGCACCGCTTCATCATATTTTTAATTTGCAAGCCTTCGACGGCGACAGCATCAGATTTACGGACAATTGTATTGGCAACCCACCACTGATGAGCCTCGCGCTTTTGCTGTATCTTATGCTGAGCTTTCCGCTTTCCGTCCAATTTTTTGTAAGGTGCTTAGGTTGCACCTTACATAATTATGTTCTGCGATCGAGAGCGTTTTAAGATTGTGCCAACCTATCCTAAGAAAGAGTTGGGTGAGCTAGTTTAACTTTCCCTAAAGCCCTCTTCCTGCTGTCAAAGAGTTTCATCACCCCGGCAGTGATGGTGTCGATTACATCGGGAGCACAGTAAGAGAGAAACTCTTCCGAGGAAATATGACCTGCAAAAAACTCGTGAGCTTTCTTCAAAAACTTTTCTGTTTCAGCAAAGCCGATAGATTTGATAATAAACGTAGAAACCGGGGAGTTTTTAATATCATAGGGCGATTCTTGATTGCGTCCTATTTCTAGCAGGTCTAACACTTCTCTTTGCAACTGACTTTCTAATGGGTAGGCGATTTGTTTGTTGGGCAAGTAATCCTCCAAAACCGATGTTGGAAATCCTGGTGCGCGCAATTCTCCCATCATAGTTGAAAGCGGAATATCGCGCCCCAAACGGTAGGAAAGAGCTTCTAAAAGGGCGATGGTAATTAGCTTGATACCCAGATAAAGTTTAGCAACTGCAATATTTTTTCTAGTTCGGGCAATCAGGTTAGCGTAGGCTTCATCGTCCGGCTCTTGCATAAACTGCTGGAAAACCAGTTCGGGTTTTAGGAAGTTCAAAAATCCTTCCATTTTTTGCAGAGACCTGCGATATCCACCAACAGTATAGGAATTGACATTGGTCAATTCGTGGTTTGTTTCGGGCATCAAATTCCAGGTATTGTCTAAGAAATTAGAGGAATTTGGAGAGGCAAAATTCTCTACATCCCGATTTGCTAACCGGACCGCTCGCTTGACAATTTCTATGGTTTGGGCATCGCTCCATCCGAAGTTAAAATCGCGATTCGCACTTACCAAACGCTGGTACAAAAGTTCGATCGCAGTCAAACCCCTGGGCGAAACGGGGCGAAAAGGAATAGTAGCTTCGATGCAAGCGACAATTTCGGCGATCGTACTAGGTGGCAAAAAATCCTCCAAACATTTGGCAGCAATAACGCCACTCAAAAATTCGTTTTGGCCCGCAAACGGAGACAGAGCCTTGCCGGGAATAAACCCAAATACTGAGGCCACGAGCTGATACATGGCATCGTCGGGCAGTTCGGTTTCATCTCTAATCACTAACTGCGATCGCACCTCTTTGACAAAAGGAGAAAGGGCGCTGCTAATATTGAAACTTACACCCTGATCGACTTGCACGTACACGAGGTCGTGAAACAGGGCAGCCAGCACCTCGATCGGATCGACTGACCCCCCGACCTCAAAAATGTGTTCCGACGTGTGAAAGTAGCGCCAAGGCCCTCTCATCGTTTGAATGATTAGCTCAGCTATCTGCTCCAGCTTTGGAAGGTCTACTCGACCTCCCAATTGCTCGATCGAGCTTACCAAGCAATCCAAGCACCGTTTTTGTTCTACGAAAAGCTCCATTTACGCACCTCCAGTGCAGTCCCTGATTGTCTTGCGTTTGATTGCATGGTATCAAAACACGCTACGATCCTGCCATGATTTGTCACCCTAAAATTGCAAATTTTAGGGTGAAACAGGGAGAGGGGGGAGGCAAACAGGGAGAGGGGGGAAGGAAACAGGGAGGGAGAGGGAGGGAGATAGGCAAATTAAATATTAACAATTCTGGATTTGTGGAGATTCTGGCAACTTGGGCCATCAGTATCATAACTTACAGTAAAGGTGACAAAGAGTTGGTAAAGCCTTGATGAATTTTTGATGAATTTATGATGAATTTTTGACAAAAGCTGTCGGTGGGTGGCATTTACACCAGCTTCAAGCTGCTGTGGTGTAAATACTGCGTCCTGCCGAGCGAATAACATTCGTAGACGTGCTGGTAAGCCTCTTGGCATTTGCGCTGATACGCTTCGGTTGAGTAGCTTTCGGGCAATTGGTCTAAAGCTTCCTCGATCGCCACTTTAACTGCTGCCTTGCTTTGCTGTCGCCTGCGCCAATCTCAGACTAATTTTTCTTGCGTGAGGGTTAACAAAAGTTCCTTTGCTACTTTCTTGATTTCGTGCTTTTCTTTCTCGGTTAAAGTAATATTTGGGTGGTCAAAAAGTCAAAAATTGCTAATTATTCCTCGGTCAAGTTTTCGGATATTGCACGTTTATCTTCAAGATTGAGTTCTTGTACAATCTCGACAAAATCGGCAAAAAATATCTCGACATTGCGAGAAACGCTGTTGTATCCATCAATCATTTGCTAGAACTTTTCTAAGTAATTCATCCGGCTTTTTTTGAGGCGTAGAATTTGGGTTAGCTGGCGGCTAATTATGCCTTTGAGTTTCTCTGTTTCGGTGTGTTTGTAACCAGATGCCAACAGGGCTTTGAGCCATAAATTATATCAGCATGAAGGTGGGGAAAGCTTCAAAGCTTCTGACTTCTGGAAACAGATTTCTTTAATAGCTACAATACTCATCAATCAATTTCAAAGTCGAATTAGCTTGGCGAGGCTTAACCATAGACCCAGCTCAGGTTTGAGATATTTTAGTCTATTATACTCTGACGCTTTGTGACAGAAGAGGGATACCGCAAGAGTTTTGAGTTTTTTTATGTTGGGAGGGTTAGCGATACCCCTCGCTTTCGTCGGGCCCCAACCGGTTTCTGTTTTAGCCCAATAGCCCTTGCTGTGAGTGCGGACTTGCTGGGGGGTTCCGGCTTGAGGTGAGTGGCGATACAGCGAATACCGCCCTTGACGGCCGCCACCATAGTGGGGCAGTTCTAGGGCCGGGATTTGGTTTTGGCTAGGGGTAGCAACACCAAGGCGAATCACCTATCCCCACCAGTTAATGCAGGCACAAACGGGCTGGTCAATTTCTGTGCCGCAGCGGCGCGTTGAGCAAATTCCGATATCTTGTTGCAAGGCGATCGCCTGGAAGTCTCTGGAGGTAAAGCTTTTCCAGTTGCTTAATCACAGGTTTTTCTTGAAACCTATAAGGTTGCTGTAGATAGTGTCGATAGGTCTTTCCTCGCTTAGCTAAACCGCCGAAATCCCCACACTATACCTGTAATCAGGTTAGTGTGGGATCGATCCGGCGGGCCAACGCAGGTACGGAGTTGACCAATTAATTCTCGTAGTCATTAATTAATTTATCAACAAACTCTCTCAAACGTTCTTGCCAGTCAGGAACAGCCTTAAGTTTTTCTTTTTGCCCTTCATAGCCTTTGAATCCAATTGTTTCCTTGTCTAAAGGACGGTTCAGCCGTTTCTTTGCCCCTAGTTTGTGATTTTTTTGAAAAGGCATTGACAGGACTCAGTATATAGGTTAACTTATATATAACATTCATTGGACAGTCGGCTCAATGAGAACGGCATATCAATACAAACTACGCCCTACAAAGTTAAAAACCATTGAGATTGACAGATGGTTGTCGATGCTATGCGCTCAATATAACTATTTGTTGGCCGATCGATTTAACTGGTATGAGCAAAACCGTTCTCCTATTAATGCCTGTCCTCTTATTTGTTACCTGTCTGAACTGCGGGACAATCCAGATTACTACTCACAAAAAAAGACGCTACCTCAGCTCAAGAAAACTTACCCTTGGTATGGCGAGGTTTATTCTCAAGTTCTCCAAGATGTAGTTAAACGAGTTAAGGTAACTTTTGATCGTTTCCTAAAAGGTGATAGCAATGGAAAGCGTAGCGGTAGACCTCGATTTAAACCCCGCAGTCGTTACCGCACGTTTACTTATCCTCAAGTTAAAGACGGCTACTTGCAAAATAACTTAATCAATTTACCGATGCTCGGAAAAGTTAAAGTTATTTTGCACCGTTCTATACCGGATGGATTCAAAATCAAGACCGCTTCTGTCACCAAGAAAGCTGACGGCTACTACCTCACACTTTCACTAGAAGACAAGACAGTTCCAGAAATCAATCCTGATTTCAATCCACACAATATTGCTGGAATTGATGTTGGGCTGAAGGAATTTTTGACAGCTTCAGAGGGTGAAACTGTTGCAATCCCTCAACTTTACCGCAAGGCCGGGAAACGGCTACGGACGATGCAGAAGCGAGTCTCACGCCGTAAGAAAGGCAGCAACCGGAGGCAGAAAGCAGTTAAGCAACTAGGGAAGTGTCACAAAAAAGTAGCGGACAAGGGTAAAGACTTTCATTTCAAGACTGCTAACGATCTCTTGAAAAAATATGATGTTGTTGCAGTTGAAGACTTGAATGTTAAGGGGCTTGCCCGCACAAAATTAGCTAAATCTGTGTTGGATGCTGGGTGGTCAAGCAATAGTCGATACTAACGAATAAAGCCGTAAATGCTGGGAAAGTTGGTATCCCAGTAAGTGCCTATAACACTTCACAAGATTGTTCGGGTTGCGGTGAAAAAGTGCCGAAAAAGTTGCATGAAAGATGGCATGATTGTTCTCACTGTGGGTGCAGTCTTGACCGCGATCGTAATGCAGCCATAGTAATAAGAAATAGAGCGGTGGGTCATCCCGTTCTTAACGCTCAGTCAATGTCCGAAGCAATAGCTGGAGTCACCCAGAAGCCTACACCAATGGTGACAGCTTGTGTTGGTGTAGGAGTATGTCACATAGAGTTTATTTATTATTTTGGCTTGACTTCGCCCTTGAGTGCATTTATTCAAAAAGTATTGCGGTTTTCAGGGTTAGTCGCTACAATAGCCAAACTCTCAAGTAAAATCATCCCAACAACGAGACAGACATTTCCGATATCCGCTTATGACCATTGCCTATACTCCACCTTGGCTGCTGAACAACGGTATGTTAATGACGTTGTACACCGCATTAAGGGCTAGTCGCAGTTGGGAAAAGACAATCCCTTACCCAGAGCCTCCTTACCGAGAACACATCTTTACTGGTGCCTGTGGAGTCCCGATTTTCGGCCTTGTTGCCATCCCCGAAAATCCCCGATATACCATTGTCGGCACTTACGGCATTACTGGCGATCTGGATAATCAATGGTATCTCAAGCTACTAGGCCGTAAAGCCTATGCCCAAGGCTGTGCAGTGGTATTATTTGACTGGCGAGCTCACGGCAAAACTGCCCAACTCTCTCCCACCCTGACTTCTGATGGCCTGTACGAAGGCGAAGATTTCGTTCGGATTGCTGCGGCTGCTAAAGAAATGGGATGTCCCGCGCCTTTTTGGTTCACGGGTTATTCCCTGGGCGGACAATTAGCCTTGTGGGCCGTAAAATCAGCTCAGACGATCGCAGATTGGGGGCCTGACTTAGGGATCGAAGAGTCAGAACTAGCAGGCGCGGCGGTGATTTGCCCCAGCTTGGACTCGAACCGTTCTCTGTCTTATCTAGTTAAAGATGAGTGGGGGAAATTTTTAGAAAAGGCGATCGCGCGAGAGTTAAAAAAACTAGCAAAACAGATCGCCGCATCACATCCGGGGGCGATCGATCCTGCCGCTATTGAACGCGCCAACAGCATTTGGGGCTTTGACCACGAACTGGTAATTGGCCGGTTAGGTTTCTCCTCTGTGGAAGAATACTATGAGGCTAGCAGCGCTCTAAACATTTTGCCTGACCTCAAAAAACCTACTTTCATGCTTTATGCAGCAGACGATCCGATGTTTGACCCGGTGCTTGTCCCTGAGTTGCAAGCCATTAGCGCGAACAATCCTGCCTTAGAATTAGTGGTGACAGCCTACGGCGGTCATGTTGGGCATATCAGTAGTAAACGTTGTCAGCATCAATTTGCTGATAGCGATCGGTGGTGGGCATGGAATCGGATTTTACAGTGGTTCGATGCCTTGAGTGTTGATTGAGATTATAAAATAAAATCTGAACACTCCTCGGCAATAGTTGCGGGGAGGAAAGAATTAGGGGGTTTAATCCCTCCAGTCCAGAACCTTAAAACTATTTCGCAAAAACACTAGATATCTGGGCACAAGCTGAAAGTGTACAAATAGTGGAAAAACTGTTGGAATTGGGAGTGAAATTATGTTCAAGTAAGCAAATCAGAAATTATTTTGCTCACTCCTGTTACTGTACCTCTTAGTCGCGCAAAGTGCTGTATCGTCGTGCTGTAACGAGCTGCTTCTTTAAATTGGGGCGAATAATCGATCGTAGCGGCGGAGGTTTTGCCACCGAGTGCCACAGCAAGTGCAGCAATGGCACAGATGATGACTATACGTTTTGCAGAGATAAAAATAGCTTTGATATTCATAATTATCGAGCTTAATTAAGGATTAATATTAAATCCAGGTTAGGTATCCCCTTTATAAATCCTCTGTTTGGAATCAGAGTCTAAGCCAAGAGCTTCACTTCGAGAGCAATGACAATACAGGGGGGTAATCAGCCCGGATTTGATATAAGTGGGAGAGAGGGGGAAAGTTAATTATGGGCGAACGGCCGGACATGATATTACGAAGTTTTCTAATTGCTTCATTGAGATAATTTGAAGGTGGCGATCGCCTATCTTGTAGTGCGATCGCACTCGAGGTGTCAGTCAAACTCATTTTCAATTAATGAACCGCCTCAACAGGTCGTTCTCCGTCAGGCGCGCGCAGATATTCCACCATCTCTTGAATTGCTGGTGGTGGTGGTGGGGTGAGGCGAGAAACAACTAAGGTGACAATAAAGTTGATAATCATGCCTAGCGTGCCGATTCCTTCAGCGGAAACACCGAAGAACCAGGGTTGCATACCACCAAACTTCACCCCGATGATGTAGAAGAGCGTGAAGACAAGACCTGTTATCATGCCCGCGATCGCACCTTCCCGGTTTGTCCGCTTATCGAAGATACCCAGAACAATAATCGGGAAAAAGCTTGAGGCGGCTAAACCAAAGGCAAAGGCAACCACCTGCGCCACAAATCCTGGTGGATTAATGCCCAAGTACCCAGCAAGCGCTACAGCCAATCCCACCATCATGCGACCGACAAACACCTGTTGGGACTCCGAGGCATCCGGACGAATGATGCGATAGTAAACGTCATGGGCAATGGCACTGGAAATTACCAATAGCAAACCCGATGCTGTAGACAGCGCCGCCGCTAGTCCACCTGCGGCAACCAGAGCAATTACCCAAGGAGCCAACTTTGCTACTTCTGGCGTTGACAGGACGATAATGTCCGGGTCGATGGTAATCTCGCTAGTTGCCTTATCCGGCGTCAGCTCAACGCGCCCATCATTGTTCTTGTCCTCAAAGGTCAACAACTTGGTTTTTTCCCACTTGTTTACCCAATCTAGCTGTCGTACTTGTTCGATCGGTCGATCGTGCAAGGTGTTAATCAGGTTGTAGCGAGCAAACGTGGCTAACGCTGGGGCACTGGTGTAAAGCAGCGCAATAAATAGTAGCGCCCAACCCGCAGAGAACCGTGCAGCTCGCACGTCAGGAACGGTATAAAAGCGCACGATGACGTGAGGCAGTCCGGCTGTTCCCACCATCAGGGAAATCGTGATGAACAGCACGTCCAGCATTGACTTGTTGGCAAAGGGTTGAGTGTATTCCTTGAAACCTAAGTCAACCTGAAGTTGGTTGAGTTTGGGAACAATATCGCTGAAGGTGAATGCCAACTGGGGAATGGGGTTGCCCGTGAGCAAAAATGCGATCGCGCCGGCGGGAATCAGGAAAGCAGTAATCAAAATGCAATACTGGGCTACTTGCGTCCAGGTGATGCCTTTCATCCCTCCCAACACTGAGAAGAAGCCAACAATCACCATGCCGATAATCACGCCAGTGCTGATATCTACCTGAAGAAAGCGGCTGAAGACAATGCCCACACCGCGCATTTGTCCCGCTACGTAAGTCAGGGAAACGAACAGGGCTGCGACAACGGCGACTAAACGGGCGGTGTTGGAGTAATAGCGATCGCCCACAAAATCCGGTACCGTATATTTACCGAACTTCCGCAAGTAAGGGGCAAGCAGCAACGCTAGCAGCACGTAACCGCCAGTCCAACCCATCAAGTAAATTGAACCGTCGTAACCCAATACGGAAATTAACCCCGCCATTGAGATAAACGATGCTGCCGACATCCAGTCAGCAGCAGTTGCCGCGCCGTTGGCAATTGCGGGAACACCTTGCCCAGCTACATAGAAACCGGCACTGTCTCGCACGCGCGATCGCCAACCGATATAGAGATATAGAGCAAACGTGAGAGAGACTATAAAAATTGTCCAAATTTCAACTGACATGACACACCTTTACTTTCTGATACCGTATTTGCGATCGAGCTTATCCATCTGGATGGCGTAAATAAAAATCAGCACCACAAAAGTCAAGATTGAGCCTTGCTGTGCCATCCAAAAGCCGAGAGGCAAGCCACCGAGACGCAAGGCGTTCAATGGCTCAACCAGCAGGATGCTGAAGACGAGTGACACTAGCGCCCAGACAATCAAGAGATTCCGAATTAAAGCGGTATTGGCACGCCAGTAAGCTTCGCGTTTGTCTTTACCGATTGGTTCGAGGTCACTATCAGACATCAGAAAAACACTCCTTTTAAAATCGTCTTTTCAACCAACCTATTCTTTCATTTCACAGTCATAGCATCTGAACCAAAATTTTCCTTAAAATACTGCTCAATGTTCGGTTTTTTCAAGCTGTTATATTTTCTAGGCTGCATCGCCACCCAGTTCCTCATTTTCATCTGCGATCGCCTTCATCGCCGCATTAATCGCCCCGCCAAGATCCTCAGCTTCCGGGCGATCGATCAAATATTCATGCGGGGGCAGTTTCCGGCAAATAAAGCGCCCAAGAGTGCCTGGTAATCTGTCTTACCCACGGTGCGCCGCCTGCTGCTTCCCGCTGCTATTTCCTGTGAAAGCAGGGCAAACTTACAGTCAGCGTAGAGCAGAAAAACCAACCCCAAAACGGGGACGGAATATTCGGAAGGCTTGAGCTTAGAGTTGGCCGGCTCGTTCGTCGGCTGCTTCCCAAAGGCGTTTTTCGAGTTCGTTGTAGAAGGCTTGCATTGTTAGGGTTATCTTCCCACGTCCTTGATTGATTCCCTCGTCCTCGGCAACAACAAACAGCACCGCCTCCTACAAAATCTTATTTTAGTTTAGAGACGGGGCGATCGTATCAAAACCAAAGAAACCGGGTTTTTGACCGTTGCGATCGGTGGTAACTCACATCTTGCATTACTTCCAATAACCGCCAGGGGTTGAAACCTCTGTCGAGAGAGCGAAAGTCCTCTTTAGAGGACTAAAAGCCTTTTCCTATCAGCTTTTGAGTCGGTTTTAGCTGAGAGCTTGCACCATTCTCAATAATCCTTTGTTTTATGAACAGGCAAGATGCCTGTTCCACAAGAAAATTCATCTCTTGTGGAACAGGCATCTTGCCTGTTATTGAGAATTGTGGAATATATCGGTTTTAACTCACATCTGACACCATTCTCAATAACCCTTCTCTGGGCGGGATCTCCTGCCCAACCCCTACTCCCCACAAGAAAACCCACTCTTCGCTTCACAGGCAAGATGCCTGTTCTTGAGAATGGTGCAAGATATCAGTTTTAACTCACCGAAGAGCACCATTCTCAATTACTTGTTTAGGAACAGGCTTTCCGGCCTGTTCCACAACAAAGCTCATTCTTTGTGGAACGGGCTCTGGGGCCCGTTCTTGACAATGGTGCAACATATGAGTTTTAACCGACTTTCGCTGTCAGAGGGCGGTTTCAACCCCCGGCGGGTTAAAGAGAATGGGGCTCTTCGGTGAGTTTTAACGCTGTATTCTCGTCCAAAACCCGGTTCCTGACTGCCCGCGCGTCGATTTTCAGCTTTTAGAGAGATGTAAAAACTCGCCCGATCGCTACACTATTAACTAGAAACTCAGCAATTTTGGAGACTAGGTGAATTGAAATTCGTGTCCGACCCGCGAATAACAGTCAAAATCCGCAAAATGAAAGAGCGGGTGCGGTGGCAAGAACAGTCGATCGTCGATCGGGGAATCGACCAAACTCGGATAGTTTTAGAAACTCCAACCACCGACTCTCCAGAGTTTTCGTTTTTAGTCGCAGGCGACAGCGGCACGGGCAACCACCGCGGCTACAATCCCCAGCGGCAGATTGCCGAACAGATGCTCTCCGAACGCGAAACTTGCCGTTTCGTCCTCCACACCGGCGATGTAGTTTATCTCGTCGGTTCCAGCGAATATTACTTCCAAAACTTTATTCGCCCCTACCGAGAATTTATAGTCGGCGGCGAGCATCCCTCCCGGATTGCCTACGATCGCATGGTGTTTAACTTTCCGTTTTTGCCCGTACCGGGAAACCACGACTATTACGACTTGCCGATAGTCTACGGCATTCTGTCGGCGACAGCTTTGCCGCTGCGCCGGCTGTTGGGTTCCAAGTTGGATCTCGATGTCGGCTGGCACGGTTCCGATCGCGGAAATGCCTACGCCAAAGCGTTTCTCGACTACCTGCAAGCTCACAAAATGCCCGGAGAACTCGATCGCCACCTAGACGCCCACTACACCGCCAGCACCAGCACAGGCCGCTGCCTCCGCTACCAACCCGGACGCTTTACCCGCTTACCCAACCGCTACTACACCTTCCGCAGCGGCGGCATAGACTTCTTCGCCCTCGACTCCAACACCTTCAACGAACCGTTACCGATCCCGAAAACCAAACAGGGCAACATTCGCCGCCAGAATTTGGAACTCGACCGCCAGAAATTGGAACAAGAAAAATTGGCAATGCTCGAAATGTGCGATCGGCTCAACCCCCAAATTCCCGAGGAAGCCGAACAGCTAGACGACTTGGCCGCCAAATTAGAGCAAGTTGACGAAATGCTCATGGATATTGACAAACAACTGTCGCCCGACAACACAGCCGCCACCGACTTTGAACAGCTCGAATGGCTCAAAAAAAGGCTGATTGACTCCTGGCGCGATTCCCAGGTGCGGGGGCGGGTAATTTACCTGCACCATCCCCCCTACGTGACCGAGGCGACAAAGTGGAATCAAGCTCAAACTTTGGCGGTTCGGTTGCGATTGCGCGAGGTGCTCGACACGGTGGCCGATGCAGTTGGGGAGGTGGCCCGGGGGCGTCCCCTAGTAGATTTGGTGCTGACTGGCCACGCTCACTGTTTGGAATACCTGCGGACTGGGAATACCGGACACGGCGACTCTGGGATTAATTGGATTGTCTGCGGGGGAAGCGGCCACAGTCTCCGCCGCCAGCGCCCGGAAGGGCCGGTGTTGGAGGAAGTATTGAGTCCAGAAGCTTATCGGTTGGCGCGTGAGGGCGGGCGATCGCCAAAAGGCAGTCGGCGGATAGCGGAATGTTTGCTATTTGTCGGCCGCAGCGGCCAAGGTTCCTACAAACGCCGTCCTTATTCGTGTTTGCGGATTGATGTTCTCGATGGGTGCCCCCCCAAGTTCCGCATCCGACCTTTGGTTGTCGAACGATTTGAGGGGAAATGGCACGAGATATCGATCGAACCTTTTGTGATTTAACGAATGAAGTTGCCGTCAGGATCGGGTTTTGCCGCAGCAAACGGCTTAATTCCTCAGCTTGAAACTCTCAAGATTCTCTCTCAAACCCGGAAATCTTCAATAGACTGGCATTGCATTCATTCGATCGCCATAACAGGAAATTATCTGCGTTAATCAGCGTTAATCTGCCTTGCATCTGCGGTCGATCTATCAATCAAAGATTAAAGCAATACAAGTCTCATCTTTGCACTCAACTTAATTCAGGAGAAAAATTCAATGATTGCTAACTTAACCGCCACCGGCTGGGAAATTATTTACCACCGGGCCCACGCTTTGCTCGCCGCCCAACTTGGCGGACAGTGGAAGCGCTCGAAATCTCCGGTTCGCCTCTACGAAACCATAGCGGCGATTTCGCATCACGACGATTTGGAGAAAGAGTGGGAAGAAAATATTTTGACTGAAGCGGGCGCGCCCTTTGATTTTACTTTGCAGACGGAAACTTCTCTGCCGAAAATTAAAGTTATGGCGCAGAATGCCCTATATCGCGGTCGCTGGGTAGCAATGCTGATTTCTATGCACATGAGCTTTCTCAATGAAGGAAAGCGGGGAGAATCGAAGGAACTCGACGAGTTTTTGGACGAGCAACTGGAAAATCAAAAAAAATGGCGCAAAGAGTTGAAAATTTCCGAGGAAGATGCTAAGGCAGCTTATGCTTTTTTCCAGTGGTGCGATCGGCTATCATTAATTCTTTGCTGCCGCGAGTTACCCGCCGGAGAACGAGCTTTAGAAATTAGTGTCGGTCCGGACGGCAAGCGCTACGATATTGTACAGAACAGCAACCAACTCGTGACTGTAACTCCTTGGCCTTTTGAAGACGATAAATTTACTGTGAACGTCGAAGCGTGCCGCTTGGATAAAGTCAAATTCGACAGCAACGAGGAAATCAAGGAAGCGCTGCAAAAAGCTCCGCGCGAAGTCTTAGAGTGGACTTTTGTCAAGTCTTAATTAAACCTCTAGCACAAATACAGCACCGTTCTAGGTTTGTAGCGAGAACTTCAGTCCGAGCGAGTTTTATGAGGACTGAAGTTCTCACTACAAACCCATTTGATTGTTGCCGATTGACCGGAGATAATATTATCAATGAGCAATTACCCATTACCAATTACCCATTACCAATTACCAAATATGAGACGTTCAGCTTGCCTAATTTTCAATCCCGTCGCCGGCCACAGCGACCCCGACCAAGACTTAGCTAGAATTCAGGAACTTTTAGAGCCTCTTATTGACTTAGACATTCGGCTGACAACCCCAGAATTAGACGCCGATGAAATCGCCCGCGAAGCAGTTGATAGAGGAGTTGAGGCAATTATTGCTTGCGGGGGCGACGGGACATTATCCGCAGTTGCTGGGGCGATTGTCGGCACAAATATTCCTTTAGGAATTATTTCGCGGGGAACTGCTAATGCTTTTGCTAATGCTTTAGACATTGCGAATACAATTGATGCCGCCTGCGAAAATATTTTGGGAGGGTTGACGCGGGTGGTGGATGCGGCGATTTGCAACGGTGGAATGCCGATGGTTTTGTTAGCTGGAGTGGGCTTTGAGGCAGAAACTGTCGAACTAGCCGATCGCGAAATGAAGAATCGCTGGGGAATGCTGGCTTACATTCTTTCAGGAATTAAACAGTTAAACAATTTAGAAAGATTTGAAGCGGAAATCGAAACCGAAGATAGAATTATCAGCCTTACTGCTGTGGCGGTGACAGTGGCGAATGCAGCGCCGCCTACTTCCATTTTAGCTCAAGGCCCGGCAGGGATTATTTTTGATGACGGCTTGCTGGACATAACGCTGGTGGCACCTCAGAATAAAGCTGGGGCGATCGCAGCTTCTTATCACCTATTGCAAACAGCTTTGAGCGGCAATCCTACGGATCGCGACGACATCGGTTATTTGCGGGCAAAAAAAGTAAAAATTAGTGCCGCTCCGCCTCAAAAAGTGGTTGTAGACGGCGAAATCATCGGCATGACTCCGGTTTCTATTGAGTGCGTTCCGGGAGGTTTAACTATTTTTGTACCGCGAGTAGAAGAAGAGCCCGTGGCGGAAAAACTCACTGGTTTAGCGGACATTGAAATTACATTGAAAACCGTAACTTAAAAATTTTAGCGACACAAACAATAAGAAAGACCGCCCGGGCGGTCTTTAATTTTTATGCGTCTAAAATTTGGCGAATGCGGCGTTCCAAACGTTCTAGGTCGAGTCCGCCTTCATCGCGGCTGATGCGGCGCACGGTGACGTTAACATTGCTCAAATCTGCCAGCAAATCTTGCAGGATTTCTTGTTGCTGCCGAGCTTGAGTTATTTCGCGCGGTTCCTGCACCAAATCGCGAACAATTGTATCTTCCGCGCGCGAAGCAACGATCGGGTCTGGTTCGCCGTCTACGTGCACGAAAGTGCGCCGACCAGGCCCCCGTTCTTCCTCAATTGGTATTACTGCTGTTACTCGATCGGAGCGTACATATTTGCCAAATCCCAGGTGGACTAAGACAGAAGATTGTATTTTCATAGATAGCAAGTTTTATTTGTTAGTTATCTATATTTTAACTTTGAGAACTATGATATGACCACTAATCTGAGAGCTATTATTACTACAATATATGTCGGTTTTTTCTCGGTATTGTAGTGGTCATATTTAATAAAAAATGCTAATATCTGTTGTCATAGCATGATGGCTCAAAAACCGCGTTTTTTAGCGAATCTGCGGGCTGCAACGCGTCTTTTGGTGGCAACCCGGTTTCGAGGACTCGGAGGGCATGGGAACCCAAAAACCTGGTGGTTACGGGATCTTCGGGCTACAACCGTCTTTTCGTAACAACCCGGTTTTTTTGGTCGGAGTGTCTAAGTGATGGGTTAACATAAAAATAGAGCAGTTTGCGATCGCCCCGCAACACATTTCAGGGACACAGCCTACCGATTCTAGATTTGAGCATTACGACCGCGGACAAACAGGAATACCTCAATGATCCCAATTAGTCTCGACTTAGTTATCAGCCTCCTGACGGCAATTCCCTTCGGCACTATCAAAGACAAGTTTCAGCGCAACGAAACTGTCATCAAATTATTAAAAAGATTTAACCTCGACCCCGATGCTCCGCCCGCAGATTTTAGCGGAGTTTATGTTTATACTTTAGTAGAATACGGCGCTGGCAAACCCAAGCAGATTTTAGAACTGTTTCGCCAAAAAGAGATTGAATCAGCATTTCGCAAAGCCTTCGAGTCCGATAGCCCCGCCATTTTAATTAAAGCAGGCGATGACTATCTGAATGAGAGTGTTTTAGGCAAAGAAATTCGAGATTTAGGCATTGACCCCAGACGGGAATTCATGGCATTTGCCGCCGTGTTTATGGAAGTAGCAAAGCGGACGCGGACGCTGGGAGATGTGATGGTGGGAAATGCGATCGCCTCTTTGCAAAAACGCCTATCTATGGTACTCGATCGCATCGAACGCCTCCCCACTATCGAAGGAATTCGCACCGAATTTGCACGCTTAGAAACCGAAGATTATCTGGGACTTCCCGCAGCAGCATCAACGAATATTCAAAAGTCTCAAGCCTTTATTTTATCGCAGCAAGTTCGAGGTTGGTTTGAAACATTAAGTTATAAGTTTGAGCCCTATCAAATCTCGGAAGATAACTATTTTGAATGGATTATCAATGTCCCCGTCAGACGCAATCGGTACGATCGCATTTTAGTGCGCGGAATTGCCGGAGAAGCGGGACTCAGGGATATCTCAGCCTTGCGCGAATCTGTAGCAAAACAGCGCACCGATGAAGGTTGGTTAGTCACCGCCCGCCGCATCAGTCGCGCCGCGCGGGATGAGGTAGAGAAAGCCGAAAATCGTAATTTAGCTTGCTATACGTTTGATGAATTACTCGACCAAGATGCCGATTTTACCGCTTATCTGGATTGGCTAGAAACAGAAATTACCAGCCGAGGAATTGATACCAAATATGTGCCGCTAGCTTGTACGAAAGAAGAAATAGACCCCGATACTCAGCGCAAGATAGGCGTGAGTCATTATGACGGGCGAGATGGCTGGATCGAAGGTTATATTGACCTGTGGTTGAATGACCCAGTAAAAGAACATATTTCAGTTTTAGGAGAATTTGGAACCGGGAAAAGTTGGTTTGCGTTGCACTACGCTTGGATGGCGCTGCAACGTTACCGAGATGCTCAAAAACGCGGCTTAGAACGTCCGCGTTTGCCGTTAGTAATTCCTTTGCGAGATTACGCCAAAGCAGTTAGCGTCGAGTCGCTGTTTTCCGAGTTTTTCTTTCGGAAACACGAGATACCTCTGGCGGGTTATTCTGCCTTTGAACAACTCAATCGCATGGGCAAGTTTCTGCTAATTTTCGATGGTTTTGATGAAATGGCCGCTAAGTGCGATCGGCAAGAAACCATCAACAACTTCTGGGAACTAGCAAAAGCCGTCGTTCCCGGCGCAAAAGTCATCCTCACTTGCCGTACCGAACACTTTCCTGAAGCCAAGGAAGGACGGGCATTGTTAAATGCAGAACTGCAAGCATCAACAACCATTTTAACAGGCGAAACTCCCCAATTTGAAGTATTAGAACTAGAAAAATTTAACGACAAGCAAATTCGGCAAGCGCTGTCATTTCAAACAGAAGCCGCGACTGTCGAAAAAGTGATGGGAAACCCGCAACTATTGGATTTAGCGCGTCGCCCGGTGATGACCGAGTTAATTTTGGAAGCATTGCCCGATATTGAAGCTGGAAAACCAGTCGATATGTCGCGGATTTATCTGTATGCGGTGCGGCGGAAGATAGAGAGAGATATCAAAGCAGAACGCACTTTTACTTCTTTAGCAGATAAGCTTTACTTTTTGTGCGAACTGTCTTGGGAAATGCTGTCTACAGACCAAATGAGTATCAATTATCGCGGTTTTCCCGATCGCATCCGCAGCTTGTTTGGTTCCATCGTGCAAGAGGAAAAAGACTTAGACCACTGGCACTACGACATGATGGGTCAAACGATGCTAATCCGCAATGCAGATGGGGATTATACTCCGGCGCACCGTTCGTTATTAGAGTTTTTTGTCGCTTATAAATTTGCAGCAGAATTGGGAGTTTTGGCGGCAGATTTTACCGAATTAGTTGCGCCCGAACAGTCTTGTGTCAATCCTGATGCAGAACCTCGATCGTACACTTGGTCTAATTATTGTCGGCTTCAGGCCCAGAAGAGAAATAACAACGAACTTATCGCGCCTTTAAAGGGATTTGTTGCTGAAGATTTAGGTCAACTTCTTCAGAGTTTCGGACAAGCGCCGCTGACTAAAGCTGTGATGGATTTGTTGTTGCCGATGTTGGATGCAATTTTTCCCCCCTTGTTAAGAGGGGCCGGGGGGGATCGTGACGGTGCTAGCCAGGAGAGATCCCCCCAACCCCCCTTAACAAGGGGGGCTTTAGAGAAGTCGCCCCTACTCGAAATTATAGAAGCAACGCGGGGCAAAACAGAAAGCGAGGTGGGTTATGTGGGAGGGAATGCGACGACGCTGTTGTTAAAAAAGGACAAGACTGCTTTAGAAGGTAAAGACCTCTCTAGTGCCGTTATTTTAGGTGCAGATTTTACAAAGGCGACGCTGCGCCACGTCAATTTTGCTGAAGCGAATTTGGCTAATTCAGCTTTTACTAAAATCTTCGGCAGTGTTCGATCGGTAATATTTAGTCCTGATGGCAAACTGTTAGCTACAGGTGATAGTGATGGCGTAGTTCGCTTGTGTGAAGCTAGCAGTGGAAAAGAAATATTGACCTGTAAAGGACATACCAACGTCGTGGAGTCTGTCGCCTTCAGTCCAGACGGCGAGATACTTGCTAGCGGGAGTTATGACAAAACAATCAAGTTATGGGATGTCAAGAGTGGTGAATGTTTAAAAGTGTTGCATGGACATACCGAATCAGTAATGTTTGTCACCTTCAATCCTGATAGAAATATACTCGCTAGTGGGGGTTTCGATGGCACGATAAGGTTATGGGATATCCACACAGGTGAATGCCTCCAAATTTTGCAAGACCATACTAAAGTTGTATTTTCAGTTGCTTTCCATCCTGCTGGTGAGATGCTTGCCAGTGGAAGCGGCGATGAAACATTAAGGCTGTGGAATGTCGATACTGGTGAATGTCTCAAAACTTTGCAAGGTCATACTAAAAACGTGTTTTCAGTTGCTTTCGATTCTGCTGGTGAAATACTTGCTAGTGGAAGCGCCGACAAAACAGTGAGGCTGTGGAATATCGGTAGCGGTGAATGTCTCAAAACTTTGGAGGGACATTTGGGTCAAGTACGGTCAGTAGCCTTCAGTCCAAATGGCGAAATACTCGCAAGTGGAAGTTACGATCAAACAGCGAAACTGTGGGATATCCGCACTGGTGAATGCTTGAATACTTTGCAAGGACATTGTAATCAAGTAGGGTCAGTGGCTTTCCATCCTGCGGGTGAAATACTTGTTAGCGGTAGTTACGACCAAACGCTGAGGCTGTGGGCTATTAACAGCGGTGAATGCTTGAATACGCTGCAAGGGCATAGCACTCAAGTAAGGTCAGTAGCCTTTAGTCCAAACGGTGAAATTCTTGCCAGCGGCGATGACGAACAAACAGTCAGGCTGTGGGATGTCAACACTGGTGAATGCCTCCAAATCTTGCAGGGTCATCTCGATCGGGTACATTTAGTTGCCTTCCATCCAAACGGTGAAATACTTGCTAGCGGCAGTTATGACCAAACGCTGAGGCTGTGGGATATTCGCAGTGGTGAAGGCCTCAATATTTTGCTAGAGAGTGGAAAAGAAGTACGGTCGATCGCCTTTAGTCCTTCGGGTGAAATACTTGCCTGTGGTAGTTATGACCAAACGGTGAGGCTGTGGGATATCCGCAGTGGTGAATGCGTCAAAACCTCGCAAGGGCATAACAGTTCATTATACTCGGTTGCCTTCAGTCCTTTGGGCGAGATATTTGCCAGTACAGGTTATGACGGAACGCTGAGGCTGTGGGATATCCATACAGGTGAATGCCTCCAAATCTTGCAGGGGCATACCGGTTGGGCACGCGCGATCGCCTTTAGCCAGAACGGTGAAATACTTGCCAGTGGAAGTGTGGATCGAACAATAAGACTATGGGATATCCATACTGGTGAATGTCTCCAAATCTTGCAGGGGCATACTGATTGGATACGTTCAGTTGCCTTTAGTTATTCTGGTGAAATAGTTGTTAGTGGAAGTGTCGATCTAACGGTAAGATTATGGGATATCCGTACAGGTGAATGTCTAAAAATTTTGCAATGTCATACCAGTAGAATTAACTCAGTTGCCTCCAGTTCTGATGGAAAAATTATTGCTGCTTGCTGTCGGGATGGCACAATTAGACTTTGGGATATTGAGACTGGTGAGTGCCTCAAAATATTGAAAAGTGACCGACCTTATGAAAACATGAATATTGCCGGAGTTACGGGTTTAACGGAGGCTGAAAAAGTCACGCTCAAAGCTTTAGGGGCTGTTGAAAATTGATCGTCGCAAAGGAGAAACTATGCAGTCAGCAATACGGATTACAACCAAAGTTATTGCAGGAAATAAACTTGAAATTCAAGTGCCGCCTGGATCTGTGGGCGAAGAGGTTGAAGTTTTTGTGATTATACCAGAAAAGGCTCCGGGGCGGCGTAAAGTGTTGGAATTGCTTACAGAAATCCGCAGCCGTCATGTTTCCAGAACTGTTGAAGAAATTGACCGCGAACTTCAACAATAAAGAAACTCATGGGAGAACTAAACCTACCATCCTCTGCTAGAATTTAATTGGCTCAAGTGGAGATTCAATTTAAAGTATAAGTTAAATCACTCGGGAGGAAAAACAATGAATACTGCTAAATTATCGATCGCTGATGACTATCAGACAGTCATATTACCCAAAGAATTCCATTTTGCCGGAAATGAAGTGTACGTCAAAAAAATAGGAGATGCTCTTGTCCTGATCTCGAAAGAAAATCCTTGGAAAACTTTTTTTGATAGTTTAAATATGTTCTCGGACGATTTTATGCGAGTCAGGGTTCACCCTTCTGTGGAGACGAGAGAGGCTTTAGAATGAGATTTTTACTAGAGTTATCCCAAGCATCGCTTACGCACGGGTGGTCAGAAACCGGGTTTTTTCCCTTGAATACTTCGTTGAGACCAGCAGAAACGGCTAAAAACCCGGTTTCTAACGCAGCCTACTGACTAAACTGTTGAGCGTAGTAGCCTGCGTAGCGAGATCCCTTTTCCAGCAACTCCTCGTGCGTCCCAGATTCGACAATTCTGCCTTTTTCCAAAACTAAAATGCGATCGGCTCTCCGCACAGTAGCCAAGCGGTGAGCGATAATAAACACCGTGCGATCGCGCATCAATCTTTCCAGCGCTTCTTGCACTAAACCTTCGGATTCCGAATCCAGCGCCGATGTCGCTTCATCCAAAATCAATATTCTGGGAGCGAGCAGAACTGCACGGGCGATCGCAATTCTTTGTTTTTGCCCGCCAGATAAGTTTACACCCCTTTCTCCTACCCAAGTTTGATAGCCCTCGGGAAACTGACTAATAAATTGATGAGCGTTAGCAATCTCCGCAGCTTTTTGAACATCTTTCAGTTCATAATAAGATTGACCGAAAGCGATATTTTGAGCAATCGTACCCGAAAATAAAATCGTTTCTTGCGGTACAATTCCGATTTGCCTGCGCAGAGTATTTAACGTGACATCTTGAATATCAATACCGTCAATTAAAATCTGTCCCGCTTGCGGATCGTAAAATCTCGGTAGTAAATTTACTAAAGTAGTTTTACCCGCACCGGATGCACCCACGAGAGCAATCATTTCTCCGGGAAGTGCCAGTAAACTCATGTTTTGGAGAATCGGAACCCCCCCTAGCCCCCCCTTATCGAGGGGGGGTTGAGGCTGTTTTCCTCCCTTATCAAGGGGGGGTTGAGGCTGTTTTCCCCCCCCATCGAGGGAGGGTTGAGGGGGGTAGGCAAAATTAATGTTGCGGTATTCGACTTTGCCCGTAACAGGGGGAAGTTCGATCGCGCCCGGTTTTTCGACTATTGTTGGTTCTATTTCTAATAGTTCAAAAATGCGATCGCTAGAAGCTTCTCCCTGCTTAAAATCCCCGTAATTAGCAGTTGTAATAGCGATGGGGTCAATTAAAAGTGCCACCCCTGCGATATAACTGATAAATTGAGTACCTGTGAGATTTCCTTGAGAAATTTGCCAACCTCCCAGGAAAAAGAGCAAAATTACGCTCATCGCTTCCAGAAAGCCAACTACAACGAACTGAAGTGCTTTTATTCGTTCTGACAGATACTTAGCGCGGCGGTTTTGTTCAGCTTCTTCTGCAAAGCGGGCAATTTCGTAGTCTTCAGCAACAAATGCTTTGATTAAACGAATGCCGCTGAATACTTCTGTCAGCAAAGCGGATAAATCAGAGATGCGATTTTGACTTTGGCGCGAGTAACTCAGCAGTCTCTCGCCAAACCAGCCAATTAAGATAGCCATCAGCGGTGCAATAATTAATGCACCCAAGGTTAATTGCCAGTTGAGATAAATCATATATCCCAGAACCGCAATTAGCTGCAAAACACAAGGGATAAACTGATGAAAAAATTTATTTACGACTTCGCCAATGCGGTCAATATCTTCTGTGAGGCGGTAGGATAAGTCTCCTGTTTTGGCAGTTTCAAAGTAGCCGAGATTGAGATTTTGCAGGTGGGAGTAGACTTTTTTGCGGATTTCAAAAGCAATTGTCAAAGCTGCTTTTGCCATCAGCGTATCTTGACCGTACTGGGCTGTACCGCGAATTAGAAAGATAATGGCGCTGAGTGCAGCAATTTGAGCGAACCCTTGTAAATCTCCTTTACCTATAAATTTGGCAGTTTCGCCAACTAGCCACGCTATAATCGGCCAAAATATGGTAAATACTACGGTACAAGCTAATGCTTTACCGATGGTTTGTTTTTGGGGACGGAGGTAGGGTAAGATTTGCCAGTATGTCGATCGAGTTTTCAAGATATTTTGCCCTCGCAAATTCTGTTTTTGGGGATCTCTGCAATAATATTCAAACTTCGATCCCCCCTAACCCCCCTTAATAAGGGGGGGACAAGATTATTATTCAAAGTCCCCCTTTTTAAGGGGGATTTAGGGGGATCTCTGCGTAAGTCATAGAGATATCGGAGCCAGAATATGATAACAGCGATCGGGCAAATCTCAACAATCGTTCTTCACCGAAAGCACCCGGGATACAAAGCCCCCGGATTCATCCGTGGGGTTAATTGTCCAATTCTTCAATTCTTTAATCTAAAATCTAAAATCTAAAATCTAAAATCATTCTTGACCGTCTGCATGAGTCGCCTGCACCTTAGCCCCCGCGACAACTGCACCCCGAAAAGCCGCTGACTGTCCGGGTGCAAGAGTAACTGGTTCAGCGTAGATAAATCCGTTGTCAATTAAATTGCCTGACTCATCCAAAACTTCATAATTGACTTTGACATTCTTGATTGTTTTGCAGCCTTGATTAAGCACTTGACCGCTGAAAAAGTTGCCGTCATAATTTGCCGCCGCAATTGAAACTTTTGCAGAAATGTTGGAACCGGGAATGCAAGTTTGGGAAGTTCCCGAAGCTGGCTGTTTCTCGCACAACTTGCCCAAGTCTACTGTTTTGCCGTCGGGGGTTTTGATATAGCAAAACGGCTCGTCAACTGATGAGTTTTGAGCAATTGTATTTGTAGCGTCTGCAAGCAAAGGGCGAGCCGATATCGGCGACATGAGAAAATTTGTTGATAAAGCTACTGTTAAATATAAAAAAATCATGTTTGTTTGGGCATTGTTTGAAATTCATTCTACAATATAAGTCACGTAAAATTTGGGCTAGCATATCTATATTTAGGGTACGCCACCCTCAAGCTGTATTGTGCTATGATAAGACATCAAAATTGAGAAAGTAAAGTAAAGTCATGGTCGTTACTCAAGATAACCCAGGACAAAAAACCTTAGAACTGATCGTAACTTGGGAGAAGTTGCCAGACGACTTCCAATTAGAAGAAAAACCAGTGGAGAATACAGGTCAACCGCTAATTGCTGGAGCACTGCGAGAAATCTTAGAACTGAGAGGATCGATCGGGCCACTAATGCTGATAGCTAGCAACTTTGGCATTTGCGCTACTGTCAACGGCGAGTTAGTAATCAAAGCACCTGATTGGGTTTATGTACCGTCGGTACTGCCCGCAGAATCGAGAAGAGACCGCAAAAGTTATACCCCAAACTTGGAAGGAGAAATCCCGACCATTGTCATGGAATTCTTGTCGGAAACAGACGGCGGGGAATATTCTATTAAACGTACTTTTCCTCCGGGAAAGTGGTTTTTTTACGAACAAATTCTGCGAGTACCAACTTACGTTATTTTTGACCCAGAAACGGGATTGCTAGAAGTATATCGCTTGCAAAATGGCAACTACGAACTAGAATTTCCCGACGCGGAAGGTCGTCACTGGATGGCAGATTTTGGTTTGTATTTAGGAACGTGGCGAGGGGAGAAAGAACAGCGTACAGGCTATTGGTTGCGATGGTGGGATGAAGCAGGAAATCTGCTTTTATGGGGTGTAGAACAGTTAGCTGCAGAATGCCAGCGAGCCGATCGCGAACGTGAACGGGCCGATCGCGAACGTGAACGGGCCGAACGACTGGCTGAATATTTGCGCGATCGGGGAATTAACCCGGACGAGATTATTGGATAAGTTGTACGCCCTAGTTGTACGCCCTATCTGTAGGGACACGGCATTGCCGTGTCCGCAATTACTCCATATTATCTAATACTCGGCTTCCTATTCCGAAGATTGCGCGCTCCGGGAACTTTTAGGCTGGGACGGCGACTGTTCAAACTGCTCGCAGTTCGAGCATTCAAAGTATCAGCAGAAGCTATCAAACCCAAATCTTGCAAAATTTCAACAGCCGCCCTTTGTCCAGTTTCGCAACCGCCTTCCATGTAACCTTGATTTTCCAGCGAAGTGTGTTCGCCGGCAAAAAATAAGTTCCCAACTCGTTCGCCTTCAACGCCGTACATTTGCGTCCACTGTCCGACTAAATAGCACGCATAAGAACCTTTGAAAAAGTGTTCTCCCGGCCAATAAGCTCGCACAGCTTTGCCCGATCGCAAATTTCTCACTCCGGGAAAAACTCTTTCAAATTGGTTCAAAAATCTTTGTGCTTGGTCTTCTGGAGTTCCGGCACCGATGGACAAACCCTGCTTTCCTCCTGTCAAAGTGCTTATCAAACCGTTAGGAGTAGGGGCAAAAGGCGTAGCTTCCCGGGTACTCTGGAATTCTAAATCGCTATAAACAGAAGCAGTCGAGCGATAAAGTTCCCGCCAAATTCGGCTGCGGTAGCCAGTAATTAACTTAGAATTAGTACCGTAACCCAACTGCTCGATCGCCCTGCGCTTTGGTTGGGGCAAAGGTACGTTAATTTTAACGTCTCGCAGAGTGCTGAACGGCAAAGTTAACAAAACTCGCTCGTAAGTGCGATCGAAGGCACTTTGTCCCGATCGCAAACTCACCCGATAGCGGCCATCCGGCAAAAGAGTAATCGCTTCCAAAACCGTCCCCGCCTCGATCGAACCAGACAATTGACCCGCCAAACGGTCGATAATTTGACTGTTGCCGCCGTCAATTTGATAACGCTCATCGCTGTTGCCGTACAATTCAAAACTGTCAGGTTCAGAACCGATTAAAAACAGCAGATTTAACGCCGACTGTTCCTCGGAATCTCGACCGTAGAATACCGTATAAGCAACCCGCAACAATTGTCGCAGTAGCGTGCTCGTATCAGCTTGGTCTAGATATTGAGCGATCGAAAGATTGTCCAATCTTTCCGCTGTTTCCGTAAAATCTTGATAGCTAATGTTATCTCCAATAGCTTCCACATCTTCATTAATTTTAGTTGCTAGCGGCGCAAAATCCGCGATTATTTGCTCAAGAGGATATCGTCGCCCTTGAAAGAAAAAAGTATCCTTGACCAATTCACTCTGCACTTGGTCTAAGTCAATCGCCCGCAAACCCAATTCCGTCGCCAGCGAGATTAAAGTAGTGTGGCCGGTGTCAATATATTCTCCCCCCAACTCCGCCGGAATCAGCGTTCCAGCCACCTTGGGAATAGTGCGAATCCGCCCCCCCAGGCGGTTAGTTGCCTCGATGATATCGGCGCGCACACCCGCTTGGCGCAAGCGATAGGCCGCCGTCAAACCCGCAATCCCCGCACCCACAACCAAAATCGGCGATCGTCCGCCCTGTTGAGCAAAAGCTCCCCCTCCCTCCCTGGTAAAAGTCGCAGCAGCGACAGCCCCCGCAGCAGCTAAGCCCCCGTGCAGCAAGCGGCGGCGAGATAGGCGAGAATTGGGAATGCGGTCGGTCAGCATCCCCAGCAGTTCATCAGCCGGAATGCCAGTTTCCCTAGATTTCTGGGCAATAGTCGCAGCGCGGCGCAGCATAGCCATCAGTGCAGATTTAGCCATAATTAAGACATCCTCACAAAACTTTGATGTAAACTGGATTCTCGATCGTGTACTTTCCAGACTAAAGTCCAGAGAGATTTTTTTAATAATGCTAACCCTCAGAACACTGTTCGACAGCAAATTTTATCTCGAAAACAACCCAGATGTCGCCGTAGCAGTTGCCAGAGGCACGGTATCGAGTCCCTTCGATCACTACCGAAAAATTGGCAAATTTGAAAATCGCGACCCAAATGCCCTATTCGACTCCAGCTATTATTTAGACACCAATACAGATGTAGCGGTATCAGCCAAACTCAACGGCTTTTCAGCCGCCGACCACTTTATCAGATTCGGTCAATTTGAACGACGCAACCCCAACCCTTTCTTCGATGTTGGTTTTTATCTAGCAAGCAACCCAGACGTTCAGATAGCAGTCCAAACAAATCAATTTACCCCATTTGAACACTACTTCAAAGTCGGTCAATTAGAAAACCGCAAACCCAGCGTTTTCTTCGATCCCAGCTTTTATCTAGAAAAATATCCGCTGGTAGCAGCAGCAGTCCAAAGCGGCGCAGTTAAAAGCGCGATCGACCACTACATTCAATTCGGCCTACAAGAAGGACTGTTGAGCACTCTCCCCGATCCCGCCGACAATTTGAACGCAGCAAAAAGCCTGGGCATTCTCGGAGGAATTCAAACAGCGAGCGATTTTGTAGGAGCTGCTGAACCAGCCGACATTTACAGTTTCATCCTCAATACTCCCAGCCTTTTCAGTGTAACTGTTGAGGGTTTGATTGCCGATGTTGATATAGAATTAATTCAGGATCTCAACGGCAACGGCGCAGTTGGATTAGAGGATTTTATTGCTTCGTCTAACAATTTAGGCACGGCATCAGAAACAATTGTCAGCAATGGGGCTTTACCCGCGGGGACTTATTTCGTCCGCGTTTCTCAATTTCAAGGCGATACAAATTATGACTTGAGATTGCTATCCACTCCCTCAGTAATACCGCCCCAAACTTAAAATTAAATTAATATATAGCAAGCCTAAATCAGTCACAAAAAAAACACACTTCTCCTCACTTCTCCCCTCTTCCTTCGCGGTCTTCGCGCCTTCGCGGTTCGTAAAAAAAATCTGGTTTACAAATGATTTAGACTTGCTAGAAAACAGGCTGCAAAAAGGGCGAGCGACAATTTGCCCTGGTTTCACTTATTAGTTTTTTGCCCGCTGGGAGAGGGCAAAGATTGAACCGGGGTAGGAGGCCAATTAGAGCGACTTCTGGTGAGAGTAGTAGACACCAAAGCATAGCCCAAAACAGCAGGAAGGACGATCGCACACAGAAACACGATCGCCGCGGCCGCCGTCATCGCATTCGAGAGCGGGCCGTAATGAGTGCGGTAAGGGTCAAACGGCGGTAAATTGGGCCTCGGGGCGTCCCGCAGGGCGATCGGACGTTTGAACCGCACCCGCCTGTCGTCGAGCTTTTCGAGCAAAATCCAGCCAAATTCCTCTTCTTCCCGGCACAGCTTGTGAAAAATCGCAGGATTGCGAAACAAATCGCTGCTAGCCCGCACAATCTTGTACTCCCAAACCTTCAAATTAACAGGATTGGGAGGCGATTTGGGATTGCCATGCGAGCGCGCATTTTCAGGCGCATTAAAATCATCCTCTTGAGATTCGTACTGAGTCAAAACTTCCTCCTCCTCGTCGTATTTTTGCCCCGCCGCCAATTGCTCGTGGCTCACCAATACACCCGCGAGTGCCGCCTCCAAGCCGAGACTGCCAACCATCAAACTCCAAATCAGAAGTTCCACCATAAAAGGAGTTAAAAGTTAAAAATCAAAAACTAAAAAGACTCGCTTTTAACTTTCAATCTTTAATTTTCAAATAGCCTTCCACCAGACAATCTGCACCCACCGCGCGCCAAGAAACCCGCTCTAAAGTCAAAGCATCAGTCATTGCGGAAAACCCCAAATCTCCCACAGGAGTTGGAGATCCTTGGCCGCCGACAATTTTAGGAGCAATAAAAGCCATAATTTTTTGAACTGCACCCTCAGCAATTGCCCTCGCCGCCAAAGTGCCGCCGCACTCCCAGAGTACAGAAAGAAAAGATCGATCGTACAAATAAGCCATAACATTAGTCGGTGTCAGCGGCGAGATCTCCACAACCTCCACCCCTTTGGCGATCAAAAATTCCTGAAATTCGGGGTTAACCCCAGGTTCAGTCAGCACCAAAGTAGGCGCCACAGAGGTTTCCCACAACCAAGCCGACTTCGGCAAATCCAGAGTGCGGCTCATCACCACGCGCAGGGGATTATTCCTATCAGGTTGGTGACTCGTCAGTAGGGGATTGTCCAGACGCACCGTATTTCCCCCAACAATCACAGCATCGCAGCCGACGCGCACCCGGTGTACCTCGCTCCGAGCCTCCTGGCCCGTCACCCAAGCGCTGTGGCCGGTACTGGTAGCAATTTTACCGTCCAAAGTCATCGCATATTTCAAAATTCCCAAAGGCCGGCGGTACAAAATCCGGTGCACGAAAGCCTCGTTGAGTTTTTGGCAAGCTTCCCCTTCCACTCCTGCCACCACTTGAATGCCCGCCTCTCGCAACCGGGCCAGCCCAGTGCCAGCTACCAAAGGATTCGGATCGACCATGCCAGCCACTACTTTTGCCACCTTGGCCTTAACTAAAGCTTCGGAACAGGGAGGAGTCCGCCCGTAGTGGTTGCATGGCTCCAGGTTCACGTAGACAGTCGCTCCTTCGGCGAGTTCCCCCGCTTCCCGGAGCGCAAAAACTTCGGCGTGAGGTTGACCGGCACCGGGATGAAACCCTTCGCCGACAATCTTGCCGTCTCGGACAATTACAGAACCGACGAGGGGGTTGGGTGCGGTTTTGCCGAGAGCGCGGCGAGCCAATTCTATGCAGCGGCGCATCATGGCTCGATCGAACTCTTGAACTTCGCTGTTTTCCAGTTGTTTTGTACCTTGCTGCTGTCGGTTAGCTAAGCTGGCGATCGCGGACGCGTCCGCCGGAAAAGTTTCCATGAGATTTTGGTATTATATCTATCCCTGAGTGTACTGACTTACAGTTACTAACGATTTATCAATACTTTCGGGTTTTAGTTGATTAATTTCTATCAGTGCTCTAGCAAAACAGCCATTTTAGGAACTCTTGAACCTTGTTACTGCCTGTCCACCTCTCCCAGTGTCCCTTACCTGATACTCGCTTACAAGCAAACTCATCTATCAATCTTCTACCGACACTACAATGTATCTGCACTAGCTTGCTTTTTCACAAGTAGCCAGCTACAGTTGCTGGCTAAATCTGGAAACGTAGACTTGACAGCGCACTTGAGCCGTGCGATCGTGATAACTGAGGAAGATTGATGCGCGGTAGCGCGGTGTACCACCACCACACTAACCACGACTTCCCCAAATCGTTGAGGTGTAACGTTTGGAGCTAAATAATTATGCCACGTAAAGGACTCAATCCTAAAGCTTTCTGGAAACGGGAAGCAAAAGCCACCTTTGTTCTATTTCTTGAGAATCCCTCAAAAGTAACTCTGTCTGTCGCCGTAATTGATTGCTGTCGCTATTTATTTGCGGTACAGCAAGAAAAATACCCGTTAATCTCACAGCGACTCGACATCGAATCTTTTTTAAAAGCTATTTCTTACGTGATAAGTAGCTTCGAGTAGTTACAATCGCCCGCACCTGCATAAAAATAAGCCCTCCAAAAAAGGGGGCTTTTTAAGTGTCTGTTACCGACACCACACCGTATCTGCCCGTGACCCCAGTGGGCGCAAACTCTCGTTATTCTTGCTAATCGCCTCTTTCCACCACAGTGTGCCGTCGTATTCATCCCTCACGGTGGCACCACGGGGCATATTGTCGAGCCTGTGGGCGCCAAACCCGCGTTCTATCATGTCCTTTCGGGTAAGCACCTCAGTCCAGTAAACTGGTATTTCATCCCGGCTCGGAAGTGCGATCGCTTCACTCTCGTTGTATGTATCTTGTGACTCTAGCTTTTGTGGTTCCGACCGAGGGAGCGGGTTAAGCATCCCGTCGTGTTGTACGCACCCTTGCTTAATCAGTTCGATGAACTTATCCACCGCTTGGCTCATGTTCCCGGTCATTTTGAGGAGCTTGACCGTTTCTGGTTTAAGGGTCAGTGTCACCCTTACAGCGTCCTTGCGATTCGCACCGGGTTTTAGATTTTTTAAACTTTTAGGGTTTACGTTCATATATTTATCTCTATTTCTGAGCTTAGCCGCCCGTGTTAGGCGGCTATTTGTGAAAATGAACTTAAACCAGCAGGTCAAAGATGTTGGGCTTGTCGCCTTCGGAGATTTTCTCGTGACCAAGTGCTGATTCTATTTTTGAGACTCTTTCGGCTAACGTCTGAAGCTGAAGCTCGAGCAATCTAATGCTATCTTTTAAATCGGTTCTTTCAGTTCCCAATAAGTCGAATAAACTATTGGAAAACTCAAATTCACTCTCTTGGTCAAGTAGTGTTGCTAGCTCTTTTAAAAAAGTCGCTTTAAAAGTCTCTAAATCAACACTTGAATCCCTGTCAATTAATGCGTTGATTGCTTCCGCCATAACGTTCAGACGATTTTCCATCGCTTGAACAGCCATTGCGTTCTTCATTGTCATAGTTGCAAAGTAAGTAAATTCGTGTTTGGCACTGTTAAAGGTAGGTAGTTTCTGCATTTGTTTTGTAAGGTAAAAGGATTAGTTTAACGTCAATTTCGGACGGCAATTTAACCTGCCTTAAGAGCAAGATTTTTAAACGTGTAACTCTTCCCTCGAATTACTCCCGTTATGCCATCTGGCGCGCCCAATTGCGCTATTGCGTCAAAGAAGGGTCTACGACCCCGCGTCAGGGAACCGTTATTAAAGCACCAGTCTTTATAAGCGTAAAAAAGCTCAGCAGCAGTAATTTCACTGTTTTGTTTCATGGTGCAACAGCTTACATAGAACTCAAGGGGGTCGTTCTTTGCTGAGGGTGCTTTCGCTAACCTCACTTCACTCGAAACAGGTGCTTTGACTTGACGTTGACTAAGTTCTCGGCGAATGTCAGCTAAAAGGGACATAGCTGTTTGCAGTTGTTGAATTAACTCTTGGTCGGTCATCACATTTCTACTCCTTTACCAATCAATAACGTCATCAGGTGTGAGTTGGTCAAGCAAGTCGGGTGTTGCTCTTGTTGTCTCTAGAGATGTTCCAATTAAGCCAATCTCTAAGCTGTCTTCACTTTTTGAAAGTTTGTGCTGTTCAAAGAGATTGGGACATTCCCGTACATCGACATACAACACAAGCGCTGCACGGACAATATCTGACAAATTGCAGCTTTTGTCGCTACAGATACGCTTAAGCGCTTCCATCAACTGAGGTGATAATCGAGCGTGAATTTCGTTCTTGCTCATCAGAACTCTTCCTCACTAGCTGAATACTTCGTTAGCTCTAGCAGTTCTTGGAAAGTAAGTGTGTTGGTTACACCAAAAGTTTGGTTTAGCAATAGTTCAAAGAACAACAGGTTGCGGTGTACATCATTTGTAGTGACATTTGAAACGAAGGAAATTGTTGTGTCACCACCGTGTTTTTTAGAACTGTTAATTGTACGTAACGCTTCCTGTACGTTTTGTCTGGCTAGCTCTAGACTTTCGATTGCCTGTCGCGTTGAGACAGAAATATCAGCCATGTTGTCGTAGTATTCGTGGATGTTGTTCATAATGCTTGCTCTCGAGTGTATTTTCTGGCTTAGCCGGCTACAGTTGCCGGCTACTTGTGAAAAAGGACTTAAACGAACCAATCCCGGCGTCGCAACTGCACTAATCTAAAAACTTGCTTTTGACAAACCTTGAGTAAGTCAACTGCCAAGCTGAGGTTTAGTTTGAGAAATTTCATGTGTGAAGTGGGTATCAAGCCATTGACCTCTTCTAGTAACGCTTGACACGCCAAAATGGTTTCAGAAAACCTAGGGCTTTTAACTAAGTTTTC